>NZ_JBSFMM010000033.1:0-63333 GCF_053599555.1 Streptomyces sp. NPDC000941 | reverse complement strand
TTCACCTTGTCGTCGAACTGCCGGATGTTCCCCGGATTCACCCGCACCGCCGCACACCCGGCATCAATCGCCGCGAACACATACTTCGGCTGGAAGTGAATATCCGCGATCACCGGGATCTGCGACTTCTTCGCGATCACCGGCAACGCATCCGCATCGTCCTGCGACGGACAGGCCACCCGTACGATCTGGCACCCCGAGGCCGTCAGCTCCGCGATCTGCTGCAGCGTCGCCCCGATATCCGCCGTCACCGTCGTCGTCATCGACTGCACCGACACCGGCGCGTCCCCGCCCACCGCCACCGACCCCACCCGCAGCCGCCGCGACGGGCGGCGCGCTGCGGGCGGTCGGGGCGGCATCGCGGGAAGTCCCAGATCAATCCCCGCTGACGTCATCACGTCACCCGCGACTTCCTGAGGCCGTTTCGCGGGCCGCGCGCAGCGACTCCTTGAGGGAGCCCATCGTGGCCAGGACGGCGGTCGGCTCATAGCCGCAGTGGGCCATGCAGTTGTCGCAGCGCGGATCCTTGCCGCGGCCGTACTTCTCCCAGTCGGTCTCCTCGATGAGCTGACGGTAGGTGGGCACGTATCCGTCGGCCATCAGATAGCAGGGGCGCTGCCAGCCGAAGAGCGAATAGTTGGGGATTCCCCAGGCGGTGCAGGGGAAGTCGGCCTTGCCTTCCAGGAAGTCCAGGAAGAGCGGGCTGTGATTGAAGCGCCAGCGCCGCCGGTTGCCGCCCGCGAAGGCTTTCTTGAACAGCTCGCGGGTCTGCTCGACCCCGAGGAAGTGCTCCTGGTCGGGCGCCTTTTCGTAGGCGTAGGCGGGCGAAATCATCATCTCGTCCACCTTGAGCTCGTCGTTGAGGAAGTTGAGCACTTCGACGACGGTCTGCGGGGTGTCGGTGTTGAAGAAGGTGGAATTGGTGGTCACCCGGAAGCCGCGCCGCTGCGCCTCCTTGATGGCCTCGACCGCCTCGTCGAACACCCCCTCCTTGGCGACCGACTCGTCATGCCGTTCGCGGAGCCCGTCGATGTGCACCGCGAACGCGAAATACGGGGAAGGCTTGAACTTGTGAATCTTCTTGCGCAGCAGCACGGCGTTGGTGCACAGGAAGACGTATTTCCGGCGCTCCACCAGCTGCCGTACGATTTCGTCGATCTGCGGATGCATCAGGGGCTCACCGCCCGCGATGGACACCATCGGGGCACCGGACTCCAGCACCGCGCCCACCGCCTGGGCGACCGGCATCCGCTGCTTGAGCACGCCGGCGGGATGCTGGATCTTTCCGCATCCCTCGCACTTCAGATTGCACGCGTACAACGGCTCGAGCTCGACAATCAGCGGAAATTTGTCACGACGCTTGATCACTTTCTGGTCGAAGAGATACGTCGCGACCCTGATGGTCTGTCGGAGCGGCATGGCCATCTAGCTCACCTCCTGGGAGCAGCGAAGAACGGTGCCAGGTAAAGAAGGCAGGAAGGATGGTGCGTAGTACGCGGACAGCAGATATTCCCCCGCGCAGTGTTCCGATACGGACGAGTTCATGTTCAGGAGCGTCCACGATCACTCGTACGGCCGCAACCGGGCGTACCCCGGCCGCCACGGCGCTGCGGAGCGTCGCGGCTGACTCCATGTCCACCGCGATCGCGCCGGTGGCGTGCAGCCGGGCCCGCTCGGCCCCTCGTACGACATGGTCGGAGCCGGCGAGCGGGCCGGTGTGGACGGTGCCGCGCCCGGGTCCGGCCCGCGCCAGTCGGGTGAGCGCGTCGGTGAGGACCGCGGTGCCGGTGCACGGCGTGCGGCCCGTATCGTCCCGGGTCTCCTCGGCCACCACCAGGTCGCCCGGGTGCATCCCGGGGGCCAGACCGGCGCAGAAGCCGGTGGCGATGACGGCGGCGCGGGCCGCGCCCCCGCCTGTCTCACCGAGCGCACGGGTCACCGCGCGCTCGGCGGCCTGCGGCCCCATGCCGGTGCGCTCCACGGTCACCGGCCCGGCGGCCTCGCCGAAGTCGCCGCGGCGCAGGGCGAACCGCTCGATGCCGAGCGCGCAGGCGATCAGCAGCGGCGTCTGGCCCGGGCCGGGGGTCATCAGGATCTCCGCGGCCGTGCCACGGCCGGCTCACCGTTGACGTAGCGTCCCAGCGCGGTGACCGGGAAGACCTGCCGGTACAGGTGGTAGTTGATGGAGAAGTCCCAGGGGAAGCCGGTGCCGGTGAAGTACGGCTCGTCCCAGGACCCGTCGTCTTCTTGCGTCTCGGCGAGCCAGGTGACCCCGCGCTCGACCGCCTTGCTCTCCCGCTCCGCCGCCGCCAGCAGGGCCAGCAGCGCCCACGCGGTCTGCGAGGCGGTGGAGGCGCCCCGTCCGGCCCACTGCCGGTCTGGGTAGGAGCGCTGGTCCTCGCCCCAGCCGCCGTCCTCGTTCTGGACCTGCTCCAGCCAGTGGACGGCGCGGCGGATCGCCGGATGGGAGCCGGGGACCCCGGCGGCCACCAGCGCCGGGACGACGGAGCCGGTGCCGTAGACGTAGTTCGTCCCCCAGCGGCCGAACCAGGACCCGTCGGCCTCCTGCTCGGCCAGCAGCCAGGCGACGCCGCGCCGGGCGGCGGGGTCCTGGGCCCTGCCCTCATGGGCGAGCATTTCGACGACATGCGCGGTGACATCGGCCGACGGCGGGTCGATGACCTCCCCGAAGTCGCAGAACGGCAGCCGGTTGGGCAGCCGGCTGGTGTTGTCGACGTCGAAGGCGCCCCATGCGCCGTCGCTGGACTGCATGCCGAGCGTCCAGCGCGTCCCGAGCCGCACCGCCGCCTCGACCCGCTCGGGGTCGGGGTGGCTCACCCGGCGCAGCGCCAGGATGACCTCGGCGGTGTCGTCGGTGTCGGGGTAGTTGTCGTTGTCGAATTCGAACGCCCAGCCTCCGGAGGGCAGCCCGGGGCGCCGCACCGACCAGTCGCCCGGCCGGGTGACCTGCTCGTCGAGCATCCAGTCCGCGGCCTTGATCAGCGCGGGGTGGTCCGGGGCCAGCCCGGCGTCGACGAGCGCGATGGTGGCCAGACAGGTGTCCCAGACCGGCGACTGACAGGCCTCGATCATCCGGCTGCCGTCCTCCCGCCACACCGCGAAGCGGTCCAGGGAGTCAAGGCCGGCGCGCATCACGGGGTGGTCGAGGTCGTAGCCGAGGAGGTGCAGGGCGATCAGGGAGTACACGGCGGGCGGCTGGATGCCGCCCCAGCAGCCGTCGCTCTCCTGCCGCTCCACGATCCAGCGCGCACAGGATCTCAGCGCGGCCCGGCGCAGCGGCCGGACCGCGACCTTGTGGTACGCGTGCAACGCCCGGTCCAGGCGCTGGAAGGCGCCGTCCCAGGAGGCGAGGGGGGCGGGTGCGGACGGCGGGTTGGGCCGCCGGGGGTCGATGTGGAGCTCGTCGAGGGGGAACGGCGCGGGCCGTACGGGGCGCTTGGCCGAGACGACGGTGAGCGGCACGATGGTCTGCCGCGCCCAGCAGCCGAAGTCGTAGATGTTGAGCGGCAGCCACTTCGGAAAATAGATGATCTCCGGCGGCAGCTCGGGCAGGTCCTCCCACTTCCACCAGCCGAACAGCGCGAGCCAGATACGGGTGAACACCCGGCCCTTCGCGATGCCGCCGTGGTCGCGCACCCAGGCGGAAGCGGCGGCCATATGGGGCGCGTCGGGCCGGTCTCCGGCCAGCCGCAGCCCGACGTACGCCTCGATGGTGGCGGAGAGCTCCGGGGGGCCGCCGTGGAAGGTGGCCCAGGTGCCGTCCTCGCGCTGCTCGGAGCGGAGGTAGCGGGCGGCGGCTTCGAAGGTGGCCGAGTCCTGGATACCGAGGAACTGGCGGAGCATCAGGTCCTCGGCGTCCATGGTGACGTTGGTCTCCAGGTCGCCCTTCCACCAGCCCTGTTCGTCCTGACGGTCCAGCAGATGGCGGGTGGCCCGCGCCGTCGCCTCCCGGGCAAGCACTAACGTCGCGGGTTCGATGGGCTCGGGCGGATGGACGGTTGTCGCTGTCATGGCTTCCCCTTTTGCAGTGTGAGATCTCTGCCGTGGTGGGGCTTCCGTCGGCCGGCACCCCGGATGGGTGCCGGCCGGCGACTGCGAGCTATATGCGGTCGATAGCGATCATCTCTCTCGTACGACGACGAAATCGGCGAGCGCCATGAGCTGCGCCCGGACCCGGTCCTCCATGTCCACCTGGTCGAGCGCCGCGACAGCGGTGGCGTGCTGCCGGCGGGCCTCCTGCGAGGTCCAGTCGCGGCCGCCGGCCTGCTCGATCAAGGCCGCGCGGGCGGCGAACTCCTCCTCGTCGAAGTCCGCGAACTCGGCCTCGGTCTTCTTCGCGTCGGCCGCGAGCAGCCGGGCCAGGCGCTCGGACGCCTCGCCGCCCGCGTCGAGGGCGGCCACCACCGGCAGCGACTTCTTGCGCTGGCGCAGATCGCTCCAGGTCTGCTTGCCCGTGGCGTCGGGGTCGCCCCAGATGCCGAGCAGGTCGTCCACGGCCTGGAAGGCGAGCCCGAGGTGGTAGCCGTACCGCTCCAGGGTGTCGGCGGTACGGTCGTCGGCGCCGCCGAGGACCGCACCGATGGAGGCGGCACAGGCGAGCAGCGCGCCGGTCTTGTTGCCCTCCATCTCCAGGCACTCCGCGACGGTGACCCGCTCGCGGTGCTCGTAGCTGATGTCCTGGGCCTGGCCGTCGATGAGCTTGCGGGTCGCGGAGGTGAGCCGGCGGGTGGCGCGCCCGGCCTCCACCGTGCCCAGTTCGAGCAGTATCTCGCCGGCCAGGGCGAACAGCGCGTCCCCGACGAGGATGGCCTGTGCCGGTCCGTGCACCTTCCAGACGGTGTCGCGGTGGCGGCGCTGCTCGTCACCGTCCATCAGGTCGTCGTGCAGCAGCGAGAAGTTGTGCACCAGCTCCACCGCGACCGCACCGGGCACCCCCACCTCGGCGGCCTGGCCCGCCACCTCGGCGGACAGCAGCGCGAGGGCCGGGCGGACGGCCTTGCCGCCGTCGCCCGCGGCCGGGCGGCCCTGGGCGTCGATCCAGCCGAAGTGGTAGGCGGCCACGGTGTCCATGGGCGAGGCCAGTCGGTCCACGGCGGCGCGCAGCACCGGCGTGGCGAGCGTGCGTCCGCGCTCGAGCAGCGCGATCACGCCTGCGGTGTCGGCTGCTGGGGTCGCCGGGGTCACGGTCTCTCCTTGGTTCTGTGTGGTGGTGCTCATACCGCCTCCTTGGGGATCCCCCGGCCGGAGGCAGGGGGCGGGTCGCGATGCGGGCGGCCGAGGTCGCGGAGGGCCGTACGGGCGGCGGACAGCCCACTGCGCACGGCGCCCTCCATGGTCGCGGGCCAGCCGGTGGCGGTCCACGCCCCGGCCAGGTACAGGCCGGGGGCGTTCGTGGGGGCGTCGGGGCGCAGCCGCCCGACGCCGGGGGTGGGGGCGAAGGTCGCGGTGCGCTCGCGGGTGACGAAGAAGTCGCGCACCGCGGCGCCGCGGGTGGCGGGCAGCAGCCGCTCCAGCTCGGGCAGATAGCGGGCGCGCAGCTCGGCGGCCGGGAGCTCGATCTCCTGGTGCGCCGCGGACTGGGACAGCGCCAGATACTGGCTGTCCCCCGCTCCGGGGAGCTTCGGCAGGCCGGAGGCGTCGGTGCGGTCGAAGACCCACTGGACGGGGGTGCCGATCGCGGCGAAGAAGGGACGGCGCATGACTTTGCGATCGTAAACCACATGGATGTTCAGGATCGGCGCCGTGCCGATGCGCAGCAGCCGGTCCGGGGCGTCCAGGGCGCCCTCGGGGAGCAGGGTGTGTGCCTCGCGCTGCGGTACGGCCAGCACCACCGCGTCGGCCTCCAGCGGCGCGCCGTCCGCCGTATGCACGCTCCAGCGGCCCTGGGCGGTGCGGGTGACGGCGGTCACTTTCGTGCGCAGCTCGCAGGTCACACCGGCCTTGTCCAGGGCCGCGCGCGCGAGGGTGTCGTGCAGTTCGCCGAGGGAGGTGCGAGCCCAGCCGATGTCGGCCGCGCCGGGGTGGGAGAGCAGCCCGGTCTTGAAGACCATGGCGGCCAGGCCGAGCGAGGCGTCGCGGGCGGTGGCGTTGAGCGTGGCGACCCCGACCAGGTCCCACAGCGCCTCCACGGCGCGCGGCGACTGTCCGTGGCGGCGCAGCCAGTCGCCGAAGTCCACCCCGTCCAGGGCCGGGTCGGCCGGGTCGAGCCGGCCGAGGGCGAGCGCGGCGCGCCCCACCTGGGCGCGCTCGGCCAGCGAGAGGTGCGGATAGGTGGCGAGGCTCGCGGCCAGGTGCAGCGGTACGGGCAGGGCGGCGCGGCGCAGCCGGCCGAGCCGCCGACCCGGCCGCCCGTCGGCGTCCAGGACGGGCACGTCGAGCCTGCCCTGCAGCGGGGCGAGCCGTGCGCCGTCGACCCGGTCCAGGAACCACCGGTAGGCGGAGCAGCAGCGCAGATACACATGCTGACCGTTGTCGACGGTCAGCTCGCCTACAGGGGACGGGCGGCGGAAGGAGAAGGCGAGCCCGCCCAGCCGGGGCCGCCCCTCCAGCACCGTGACCCGCAGCCCGGCGTCGGCGAGCGCGAGCGCCGCCGTGGTGCCCGCCAGCCCGCCGCCCACGACGACCACGGACCCCCGCGATGGGCCGCCGCCCGTTTGTCTTTGTGATGGCGCGGCCGCCCCGAGGGGGCGGCCTGCCGTCTCTGCACCGCGCGGGCCGGGGTCGGCCTGGGGGCGTGGAGTCGGGGCGACGTGTGGGCTTGGGGTCGGGCTTGGGGTCGGGCTTGGGTTTGAGCTTGAGTTTGAGCTTGGGGTTGGGCTTGGGGTTGGGCTTGTGCGGCGTGGATGCGGGTCCGCCGGGAGGGTCATGACCGTCCCCCGGCGGCGCGGCGGGCGGCGGCCCGGGCGTCGAGCCCGGCCAGGCCGCGGACGGCGACGTACACCTTCTCGCGGCCGGGGAGCGAGACCCGGCCGCGCAGCACGGCGTCCGGGTCGCGGGCGATGCGCTCCAGGAGCCTGCGGTAGATGCCGGCCATGGCGGCCACGCAGGCGCCGCTGCGGCGGTCCAGCATCGGCAGCAGCTTGTAGCCCTCGGCGAACAGGGCCCTGGCCCGCCGGACCTCGAACTGCACCAGTCCGGTGAAGTCGGCGTCCGGCGGGGCGATCGAGGCGTGGATGCCCGTCGGGCAGCCGAACTTGGCGAGGTCGTCGGCGGGCAGATAGGTGCGGCCGCCGGAGGCGTCCTCACGGATGTCCCGAAGGATGTTGGTGAGCTGCAGGGCCAGGCCGAGCGTATCGGCGTACTCGGGGGCGCGCTCGATCTCGCGCGCGCTCATCCCGGGGGCGCGCACGGTCCCGAAGACGCCGAGGGAGAGCCGCCCGATGGCGCCCGCGACACAGCGGCAGTAGCCCCTGAGGTCGTCCCAGGTCTCATACGTCTGACCGGCCACATCCATCAGCACGCCGTCGATCAGCTCGTCGAGCCCGCCCAGCGGGATCGGGAAGCGGCGCGCGGCATGCGCGAGCGCGACGGCGACCGGGTCGGTGTCGTCCTCCTCGACCCCGCGGTCCCTGATGCGGTCGAGCACGGCGCGGGTCTCGGCCAGCCGCGCCCGCTTGGCGTCGGCGTCCAGGCGGCCGTCCCCGATGTCGTCGACACGGCGCGAGAAGGCGTAGAGCGCGGACATCGCCCGGCGCTTCTCGGTGGGCAGCAGCCTGATGCCGTACGCGAAGTTACGCGCCTGCTGTCCGGTCACGGCCTCGCAGTACCGGTACGCCGCGAGCACTGGTGCGGACGCGTGCGGAGCTCCGGTCACGGTCCGGCTCACCCCTCTCTTCGCAGTGTCGCCCCCACCTCGCGCAGCAGGCTGAGCTTGGTGGGTCTGGGCGGTCCAGGCAGTACGTCGTATCCCGCGGCCGCGACCGCCCTCAGAGCGGCCCGTCCCCCCGCCACGAACCCGGCGAGCAACCACTTGAGCCTGCCGTGGACGCTACCCACGAGGGGGGTCCCTTCATTCAGCAGGGTTTCGGCGCGGGCCGCCTCATGGGCGATCAGGGCACGCACCGGGGCACCGGCCGTGGGCGCGGCGAGATCGGCCTCCGTCACCCCGAAACTCTTCATGTCCTCGGCGGGCAGATAGACGCGGTCGCGGCGAAGGTCCTCGGCGACGTCCTGCAGATGTTCCACGATCTGGAGCGCGGTGCAGATCGCGTCGGAGCGGCGGACCCGCTCGGGGCTGGTGGTGCCGGTCACACCGAGCACCAGCCGGCCCACGGGGTTGGCGGACAGCTCGCAGTAGCCGAGCAGATCCTCATAGGTTTCGTACCGGCGCACCCGCTGGTCCTGCCGGTTCGCCTCGATCAGGCCGAGGAACGGCTCGGGCGGCAGCCGGTGGCGGCGGACCGTGGGGCGCAGCGCGCGCAGCAGCGGATGGCGGGGGTCCGGCGACACGCTGCTGGTGCCGCCCGTACTCCCCGGCTCGCCCTTACCGCCCGCACCGCCCGGCTCGCCGAAGACGCGCCACAGGTCCTTCTCGAACGCGTCGAGCATCGCGAGCGGGTCGTCGGCCCGGTCGCGGTCGAGGCCCAGCAGCTCCGCGTCGGAGCCGCCGGGGGGAAGGTCGCCGTCGCCGATGTCGTCGACCAGACGGGCGTAGCCGTAGATCGCCATGAGGTCGGCCCGCCAGGCGCGGGGAAGGAAGAAGGGGGCGACGGGGAAGTTCTCGTGCGCGGCCTTGTCGAGTACGGCCCGGGCGGCCTCCTGCCCGTCGAGGGGACCGCTGGACGTGCTATGGGACCCGCTGCGCTCGTCCTCCACGGTCACCGTGGACAGCCAGGCGTACGGGCAAGGACCAGGTCTCCGCCCGGGCCCGGGTGACCGGGCCCTGTGGGAGAGCTGGAGATGGGCCGGGTAGCCAATGCCGTCACATCCCCCGTTCTACACCGGTTGCCAGGGTCGACACGATGCGGACACGCCGCGCCCGCCGCGTCAAGGGCGCTCGACGCCGCACCCCACTCACAGGGGACAGCGACACAGGTTCGGCGTGCCCGGATGGGCACCGGTACAGCTTACGCCTCTCGGTGTACAAACGTGCCGCGATGTACCCCGAGGCGGCCCTAGGTGATCCCCTAGGTGATCGTCCATGGATCCCCTAGGCCCCCTGGGCCGTGTCGTCCTCGTAGAACTCCTCGATGTCCAGCATGAGGCAGAGGTTGCGCAGCTCGAACTCGAAGAAGGACTTCCCCTCCTGCAAGGCGAAGGACATATGGCCAAGGGCCTCCATCGAGATCACCCCGTACAGCCGCACCCAGCAGCGGAGCATCACGGCGAGCGCGCCCGGGGGCATCTCGACGCCCTGGTCCTCGCTGAGCTCGACCAGCGCCCGTACGAGCCCGGGGTCGAGCTCCTCCTCCTTGGGGGCGGGGAAGCCGCGCACCCGCCACAGGTCCGAGATCAGGTCGGAGAACACCGACCCGAAGACCCAGCCCATGTTCCGGTCGGGTTTGGTCTCCTCCCGGCCCAGGCCCGGGGCCCAGGGGCCGAGTATGAGCCCGAACTCATGGGGATGCTTGATGGCCCAGACGCGCAGCGCTCTCGCCCCGCCGATCAGCCCGCGGGCGGGCTCCGACTCGGGAAGCCGCCCGATCACACCGCGCATATAACGGGCCATCTCGGCGAAGATGTCCACGCGCAGCTGGAGGATCAGGGCGTCACGGCTGCTGAAGTAGCGGTAGACGGCGGGCGCGGTCATGCCCATCTCACGGGCGATGGCCCGGATCGTCACGTTCTCCGGGCCCTCCTGAACCAGGAGCGTCCGGGCGACATCCTTGATCTCGCGGATGGTCGCGATGCGCAGCCTCTCGCGCCGTGAGTACGGTGCGACGTGCGCTTCCCCTGGCGACACGCGTCCCCCTCCCTGATACTCCGCCGCTCGACAAGAAACCCGGCGTTCAGGCACACGATACAGCGCCTCCGTTTAGTGAACGCCGCCCGCGTCAGTTCCCCGCGTTCACTGGCGAGAAAGGAACACTTCTCCGTCCACTACGTGGACCGCGTAGGCCTCTACGGGGTCCACCGCGGGCATCTCCAGCGCCTCGCCCGTGCGGAGGCAGAAGCTGCTGAAGTGCCAGGGGCAGACCACGGTCTCCCCTTCCAACTCGCCCTCTGACAAGGGGGCTTCTTCGTGCGAGCAGCTGTCGCGCAGGGCGCGGACCGTACCCCCGACGTTCGCCAGGAGCACCTTGACGCCCTCCACTTCGACCGTCGTCATCTCGCCAGGCTGCACATCCTCCAGGCGCGCGACGCGGATCCCGCCCTGGATCCCGCCTTGGTTCCCGCCTCGCTCGTTCACGGTCTCGCTCATCGTGTGGCTCCCCTCTGTGGTGCCTGTGTGGCGGGCACGGTGACCCCGCTTCACAGATAGCGGAATGTCAGCTTCAGATACACCGGACGCATATTCGAAACAAAATCCGCACCGCAACCGGATCGACTATCGGACGCCGCGCCGGGGCGCGTACCCCGGCGCATCCATCGTAGACTGGCTACCCGCCAGTCAACATTTCCACAGCCCCCCGGAGACGGTTGACAGGCACAGTCAGCGCCGCTCTATAGTAAACACTCGTAGCTGAGGTGAATTTGAGTTTCGGTCACCTTGCGGCGGACCGGCGTAATAGGTGTCGATCGAACCTATTCAGCCGGGAGCCAAAAAAGAAAGTTCACGGGGGGATACGTGTACGCACGGTCATTGAACGATCTGGTGGACGGCTGTCTTGCCGGGGATCAGGACTGCTGGAATCAGATCGTAGAGCGGTATGCGCCGTTGATCTGGGCGATCGCCCGCTCACACCGGCTGAGCCCGGCCGACTGCGGCGATGTCAGCCAGGCGACCTGGCTGCGCGTCGTTCAGCACCTGGACAAGCTCCGGTCACCGGAGCGGCTGGCCCAGTGGATTTCCACCTCGGCCCGCCGGGAGAGCCTGAAGCACCTGGAGAAGTCGGGGCGCAGCGTGCCGGTCGGCGGCGCCGAGGCGTTCGACCGGCCGGAGGTGGCCGGGGAGCTGCCGGAGGATGTCGCGCTGGCCCGCGAGCGCGATGACGAGGTCCTGACGGCGTTCTGCGCGCTGTCGCCCAAGTGCCAGGCCCTTCTGGGGCTGCTGGTGACCGATCCGCCCATGTCGTACGACGAGATCAGCGAGACGCTCGGCATGCCGCGGGGCTCGCTGGGCCCGGTGCGTGCGCGCTGCCTGGCCCATCTGAAGAAGCTGTTACAGGATCAGGGTCGCGTCCATAAGAGCGACACCGTGCTCGCCTCCCGCATCAGGGCGGCCGGTCTGCGGGCCTTCGCCGTGAGCCGGCGGTCTACGCAGGAGAAGCATGGGCCGTCCGGTTCTCGTGGACCTGGTCCTTCCGGTCCACCGCCGCGTCTTCCGAATCCTCGTCGGCACCAGGAAGGCGAGACGCGTTTTCTCTGAAGACTGATCGCGCGTTTTCCAGCACGCTGTTGGGCACCGGACCGAGAGCATCGGACAGGCGTCCCAGCAATTCCGCTTGCTCATCGTCCATGGTTCCGGCTCCTTCTCCCCGCTCGGCGGGCGCGTCCTAAAGCCGCGCCCGTCGTGCACCTATAGATTCAGAGGTTCAATCTACAACAGGGGGTTCGGGTTCACCATTGCTCGTCATGGCATTTATGGCCCGGTCGAGTTGGCGTGCGTCACGCGTGGCGTACTGCGGAATCTCCGGCCGGGTCGCACGGGCGAAGCCGGTGAGCACTTTCCCCGGTCCGACTTCGACAAAGGCCGTGGCACCGTCCGCCGCCAGCCGCTCCAGAGTCTCGGTCCAGCGGACCGACCCGGCGAGCTGGCGGCGCAGCCCGTCCACCGCCCCGTCCGCGCCACGCACATATCCGGCGGTCACATTGGCCACGACCGGAATGCGCGGCTCGTGAAAGGTGACCGCCTCCAAGTCGGCCCGGAAGGCTGCCTCCACATCCCGCATCAGACTGCAGTGGAAAGGTGCGCCCACATCGAGGATCACCACCTTCTGCGCCCCGGCCTCCTTTGCCGCGGCCGCCGTCGCCCGGACGGCGGCGGCCGTGCCCGAGATCACCAGCTGTCCGGGCTCGTTGTAGTTGGCCACCTCGACCACCCCGCCCTCCTCGGCCCCCACCGAGGCGCACAGCTTCTCCACGGCCGGGGCACCGAGCCCGATCACCGCCGCCATGGCGCCCGGGGTCCGTTCGTTGACCGCGGCCATGAGCTCGCCGCGCCGCCGGACCAGCCGCAGCGCATCGCGCCAGTCGAGCACCCCCGCGCACACCAGGGCCGTGTACTCCCCCAGGCTGTGCCCGGCGACAAGCGCCGGTTCGATGCCGCGTGAGCGCAGCACATCCAGGGTGACAAGGCTGGTCAGAAAGACGGCGGGCTGGGTGATACGGGTGTCCCGCAGCTCTTCCAGAGGGCCTTCCCAGCACAGCCGGGAGAGCGGGAATCCCAGCAGTTCGTCGGCCGGCCGGTAGTAGCGGTCCAGCAGCTCCGGGTGGCGCGCGACAAGGTCATGTCCCATGCCGACGCGCTGGGAGCCCTGGCCGGGAAAGAGAAAGGCGATCGCGCTCATGAGAACTCCTCAATTGATGGGCGAGGTGTGATGCCGAGGCAAAGACACGGGGGCCGTGCGCGGTGTCCCGCACGGCCCCCGTGCTCTGTCAAGGAATGGTGAGAAAGCGCCCCTGATGAAAGGCGAGCGGGGGAATGTCCAGGAATTCCGGGCCCGCGTCGAGATCGAACACCTCGGCGATGAAGAGGGTGTGGTCCCCCGCGGCGACCGTCTTCCTGACCCGGCATTCGAGATGCGCGAGCGTGCCGGCGAGGACCGGAGCGCCGCTTGGGCCCAGATGATGCGGGATGCCGGCGAACGCCTCATGGCCCGAGGGACGGCCGGAGGCCGCGAACCGGGCGCCGAGCTCCGCCTGACCCCGGCTGAGGATGTTCACGGTGAACGCTCCGGCCGCCGCGACCACCGCGCCGGTGCGGGAGCCGGCCCGCAGACAGATCATGATCAGCGGCGGGTCGAGGGACAGCGAGGCGAATGAGTTGACGGTGGTGCCGTGCGGACCGTCCTCGGCCCGCGCCGTCACGATCGTGACACCGGTGAGGAACTGGCCCATGACCTGCCGGAATTGCTGCTGGGTGATGGATCGCCATCGTGGTGAAGCCGAGGTGGTGGCCGATGCGGTCTCCATGGGTGTCACGCCCCCTGTGTCGTCGGCTTGCGGTCTCAGGCCGGGGCCTCGGCTGTCCAGTCCACGACCGCGCCCGCGTAGATCCACTTGGTGCTCTCCACCCCGACCAGCATGATCCGGTCCCCAGGCTTGACCCGGCCCTTGCGCCATGCGTCGTCCAGGAAGAGCGGGACCGCGGCACAGCCGACCGCCCCCATGGTGGAGAGGCTGTCGATGATCTTGCCGTCGAGGGCCTTCCACTCGGTGGTGTCCAGGCCCGTCTCGCGCAGCGAGTCGAGCATCCAGCCGACATTGCCCTCCGGCACCAGGCACAGATCGACCGTGTCCACGGCCAGGCCGGCACGGGCCAGCGTGGCGCTGATCGCCTCGGTCACCATGACCGGGGTGAAGTCGCCCGCCCCCACGACATCGACCTTCAGGTCGACCAGCCGCTTGGCCTTCAGCTGCTCATGGATGGGGGCGTGGGTGCCGCCGCCGACGGAGTGGATGCCGGGCTTGCGTCCGCCGCCGATGCAGGCGGAGGCCGCGCCGCGCAGCCCACCGGGCCCTTCCTGCGCCCGCAGCACCATGGCCCCCGCCCCGTCGCCGAACATGTACAGCGGCATACGGTCGCGCATCCGGATGGCTTCCGGGTCCTTGCCGAGGAAGATCGGAGCGAGCACCGGCGAGATCGCCTCGCTGCCGATGACCAGCGCGGTGGTGTGCACCCCGGCGGCCAGATACATCCGCGCGATGTCCAGGGCCTGCACCACGCCCGCGCCGCCGGAGCGGATCTCCAAGGTCGCGCACCGCTCCAGCCCCAGACGGTCCTGGACGAAGTTGACCAGCGGCGGCAGCGGGTAGTCCGGGGTGCCGGTGGCCAGGATCATCAGGTCGATCTCGCCGGGCTCGACCCCGGCCGAGTCCAGGGCCCGCACGGCGGCCTTGTAGGCCATGTCCGAGTTGTTCTCCCGGTGCTCACCGGTCGCGGGGTCGATCATCCAGTAACGGCGCTCGATGGACAGGCCCTGGAGGACGTCCTCGGGCAGTGGGCCGGCGAGCCGGGCGATCTCACTGGTGGGTATGGGATCGCCCGGCTGGTAGCCGCCGGTACCGACGATATGGATCGCGGTCACCGTGGTCCCCTCACGCGGCCGCGGTGGCGGCAGAGGCCTCGACCTGGGTGACCACCAGATCGACCAGGTTGTCCACTGTGAACAGGCCCATGACCTGGGTGGCCTGGAGCCGGCCGGACAGCTCGGCCACATCGATCTGCGGCATCACCCGCTTGAGCTGGGCCAGCCCGCGCTCGGTGATGATCTCGTTCTCGTCGCCGAACTCGTCGTCCGGGATGCCGCCCTGGACATACTCGGCGAGCTGGGCGGCCTGGATCTTGACTCCGATCGAGCGCTCCAGGCGGAAGAGGATGTCGAGCAGGTCGATCGACTCGGCCCCGAGCTCGTCGAGCAGGGTGGCCTCTGGAACGACCTCCTCCGGCTCGGCGCCCACCGCCTCGACAACGGCCTTCTGGACGGCTTCGCTGATCTGGGTACGGTCCATGTGAGGGTCTCTCCTGTGGCAGTGACGATTAAGTACTGGGACGACTAAGTGCTGTTCCGGTTGAGTGCTGTGAGCCGGCGGGGGATCGGGGACGGTCGGGCGCCGTCTCGACGCGGCGCCCCCGCTCTCACACCCCTACAGATCCGCCGCGGTCCGGTCCGGATACACCTGGCCGGGAAGCGGCCTAGTTGGGGCGTCCGAGGCCCAGCGCGGTCATCGCCCCGCCGTCCACGGTGACCAGCGAGCCGGTCATATAGCTCGACTCGGGGCCCGCCAGAAAGCACACCACGTCGGCGATCTCTTCGACCGTTCCGAACCTGCGCTGCGGTATCTGGCGGCGGATCCCCTTGCCGGTGGCCCCCTCCGTGAGCCCCGCCACCAGCTCGGTGGGCGAGAAGCCGGGCAGCACGGCGTTCACCCGGATGCCGAAGCGGGCCGATTCCATGGCGCAGCAGCGGGTGAAGGCGTTGACCGCGCCTTTGGACGCGGCGTAGTTGGACTCCCCCACCCAGCCCCGCTCCCCCATCACCGAGGACACATTGACGATGACGCCCTCGCCCTTGGCCATGAAGTGCGGCAGAACCGCCTGGGTGCAGTTGAAGACGCCGCCGAAGTTGATCCGCATGACGTCCAGCCAGTCGTCCGGCGCCATGTTGTAGATGAGGGCGTCCTTGGCGACGCCGGCGTTGTTCACCAGCATGTGCAGATCGCCCAGTTCCTCGGTGACCCGCCGCACCACTGCCGCGGCCTCGGTGTGGTCGGACACATCGCCGTGGACCGCCAGGGCGGTGCCGCCGGCCTCCTCGATGGAGCGGACCACCTCCTTGGCCTCGCCCTCGGAGGAGCGGTAGTTGACGGCGACCGAGGCCCCTTCCGCCGCGAGGCGGCGGCAGATCGCCGCGCCGATGCCGCGGGAACCGCCGGTCACCAGGGCGATCTGTCCTGAGAGCTTCACTGGCTCACTCCTTCGTCGTTGTCCGGGCCACCGGGGTCACCGGTCCCGTGCGGGTCGCCGGCGGCGACTACCAGGGAGACATGACTGCCGCCGAGCGAGGAGCTGTTGACCACCGCGGGGACGGCGGGCCGGGTGTCCCCCGACCACAGGGACAGCGCGAGGCACAGCGCGCCGCCGACCCCCATCGGCTCGCCCAGCACGCTCTTGGGCGCATGGCCCGGCGGTGCGGCGTCGCTGCCGAACACCCGCTCCACGGCCGCGCTCTCGGTCCGGTCGGCCGCGGTCAGCCCCGCGGCCGACAGCCACACCCCGCCCACGTCCCGCGGTTCGAGACCGGCGTCGGCGAGCGCACGGCGCATCGCCAGCTCCACTCCGCGGCCGCGCGGGTCCCACAGCCGGGCCCGGCTGGCGTCGGAGGCCATGCCGTGGCCCAGGACCTCGCCGAGCACCGTGGCGCCGCGCGCCCGGGCCGCCGAAAGCCGCTCCATGACCAGGGCCACGCTGCCCTCGGCGAGGGTGAAGCGGCCGTCGGCCGGTGCGCCGGGCGGGCGGGTCGAGGCCGCGCCGGTGGCCGTATAGGCGCGGGCGACCTGCTCGGTGAGCGTGTCGGTGACCGTGCACACCAGCGCGTCCGCGTGTCCGGCGGCCAGCAGATCCGCGGTGTACGCGATGGCGGCCGCGCCAGTGGCATGGCCCACCGACAGGGTGGAGGTGGGGCCGCGCAGCCCGAGGTGGGTGGCCACCTGTCCGGCCGCCTGGTTGTAGACCGTGTTCGGGAAGACGCTCGGGTCGGCGGCCGCGGCCCCCTCCTCCAGCAGCGGGAGGACGAATTTCTCCATGGCCTCCATGGGGCCCGTGCCGGTGCCGAAGACCACCCCGACGCTCTCGTCGTCGGACAGCCCGGCGTCGGCCAGGGCCTTGGCGGTGGCCACGATGGAGAGCACGGCGAGCCGGTCCATCCGGCGGCGCTGGCGCCGGGTCAGATACGGGGCGATCTCCTCGTCGCCCAGCGCCACGCGGCCGAGCCGCAGCCCGCCCTCCAGGGAGCCGGCCTCCTGGCCGGCCCGCAGCGCGCGGCGCGCCGCCTGGATCCCGTCGCCGGCCGGCCCCAGCACCGACACTCCGGTGACCACCACGCGGTCCCAGTCGGGGACGGGTGGGGTGTGGGTGCCGGGGCGGGTGAGCACCAGGGCGGCGTTGGCCCCGGCGAAGGCGAAGTTGTTGGAGAGCGCGGCGTCGGTGTGCAGCGGTCGCGCCGCGCCGGGGACATAGTCGAGCGGGCACTCGGGGGCCGCCCGGGTGTATCCGGCGGTGGGCGGGGCGAGTTGCTCGTTCAGGGCGTGTGCGGTGACGATGGCCTCCACCGCCCCCGCCGCGCCGAGCAGATGCCCGATGACGGACTTGGTGCTGCTGACCGGGGTGCGCGCGGCGCTCTCACCGAGCGCCCGGGCGATGGCGGTGGACTCCGCCGGGTCGTTCTTGGGCGTGCCGGTGCCATGGCCGTTGACATAGCCGATGTCCTCGGGCGCGACACCGGACCGGCGCAGCGCCGAGTCGATCGCCCGGGCCGCTCCGGCGCCCTCGGGGTGTGGTGCGGTGACGTGATAGCCATCGGCGGACAGGCCGTAGCCGGCGACTTCGGCCAGCGGGCGCAGTCCGTGCGCCGCCGCGAATTCGGTGGACACCAGCAGCACCATGCCGCTGCCCTCGCCCAGCGAAAGGCCCTGCCGGTCGGCCGAGTACGGCGCGGCGGGCTCGGGCGACAGCGACTCCAGGGCGTTGAACCCGGCGAAGACGACATCCGAGAAGGCGTCGGTGCCCCCCGCCAGCACCGCGTCAGCCCGGCCCTGTCGCACCAGGTCCGCGCCGAGCCCGATGGCGTTCGCCCCGGAGGCGCAGGCGGTGTTGACCGCGAGCACCGGGCCGCGCAGTCCGTACGCGGCGGCCACCGACTCGGCCAGCGCCTGGGGCGTGGCCAGCAGCGGCAGTCTGGGGTCGGGGGCCGCGCCCCGGCGAGCCGCGTCCAGCCAGGCCCGTGCGGAGAGCAGCCCGGCGTTGCAGGTGCCCAGCACCAGCCCGAAGCGGGTCGGGGCCACCGTCCCCTCGGGCAGTTCCGCCAGGGCGGCAAGCGCCTCCTCGGCGGCGGCCAGGGCCAGGTCGAGCGCCCGCTCGCGGTGGCCCTTGGGCCTGCGATAGCCGCGCGGCGCGATCCGCGCCCCCTCCACCTCGCCGCCCAGCTTGGTGGCGAGCCCCCGCATATCGATGTGCTGGACGGGCCGGATGGCGACCCGGCCGGCCCGGGCGCCCTCCCACAGCGCCGTCGCTCCCGCCCCCTGGGAGGTCAGCGCCCCGGTGCCGACCACGGCCACCGTGGTGACGGTCCTCGTGGCACGTCCCCGTTTGTTCCGCCTGGCCATCGGCACCCCTCCTCTGTCTGCTGTGCTGCCGATGTCTGGTGTGCTGCCGACCCGGTCGTCGGCGCCGCGTGTCACCGGTCCCCCGGGGCGGTGAGTGCCAGGGCGACCTGCTGTCCTTCCAGGCCGCGCGCCAGCGCCAGCGCATGGCGCACCGGCAGCTCGCGGGCCTGTCCGGGAACCCAGTCCAGCCCCTGGCAGGCCGGGTCGGGCCGGTCGAGATTGAGCGTCGGGGGCACCGCGCCCCCGTCGATGGCCAATGCGCACACCGCGGCGTTCAGCGCGCCGGCGGCGGCGACCAGATGGCCGGTCGCGGGCTTGACGCTGCTGGCCACCGGCCGACGGTCCGGCGCGGTGAACGTCCGCCGCAGGGCGCGCGCCTCGCTGGCGTCGCCCAGCCGGGTGGCGCAGCCGTGCGTGGCGATGTAGTCCACGTCCTCGGGCGGTGTGCGCGCCTCCTCCAGGGCGTGGCTCATCGCCGCGGCGAGCGGCGCACCGTCCTCGGCGGGGGTGAGCAGCCGGGCGCTGTCCAGCGTGGAGCCGAAGCCGCGGATCTCGGCGTAGAGGTGGGCGCCGCGGCGGAGCGCCGCCTCGCGCTCCTCCAGCACCAGGAACGCCGCCCCCTCACCGAGCACGGAGCCGGACCGGTCCGCGTCGTACGGCCGGAAGGCCTGGGCGCCCAGGTCGTTGCGGGTGCTGAGGACTCCCAGGCCGTCCATCTTGGAGGTCACCCACCATGAGGCCGCGTCATCGCAGCCGCCGGCGAGCGCCACCTGTGACTCACCGCGCCGGATGGAGCGGTAGGCGCGCCCGATGGCGGTGGCGCCGGCGTCCGCCGTCCCGTGGAAGTAGGCGTTCGGCCCCTTGAGGCCGTAGGCGGCCGAGAGGTGGTACAGCGCGGCGGATTGGAGCCCTTCCACGTAGTACAGCGGGTAGAAGGCGGAAGAGGCCCGCTCGCCGAGCAGGGCGAGGTCGGCGCGGCCGTCGGGCCTGCGGGCTGCCAGGCTGCCGGTCAGCAGATGCTCGGGGTTGGAGATTTCCTTGTTGCCGCCGACGAAGGCCGCGGCCCGCTCGGGGTCGTACTCGGCGAAGTCCAGGCCCGCGTCCCGGACGGCGAGGGCCGCGCCGGCGATGGCGAGCCGGTCATTGCGGGTCGTGGTGCGCAGGGCGCGCCGGTGGGCGTATTCGGTGGGCTGGAAGTCCTCGATCTCCGCGGCCAGTCGGGTGCGGAAGGACGCCGGGTCGAAGCCCCGGATGGGCCCGATCGCGGTCCGTCCCTCCAGCAGGCTCCGCCAGGTCTCCCGGTGCCCCTTGCCGAGCGCGGTGAGCAGCCCGACGCCGGTGATCACAACACGCTTCACGCCGGTGCCCCCTCGCTCGCGGCCGGGGCGTCCTGCGGGGCGCGGCGCGCCATGCGCAGGACGCGCACGGTAGTGACCGAACGGCCGTCCACCCGCACGGTGCCGGTGCACAGCGCGGTGTCCCCGGTGACCTCGGCGATGTCCACAGTGGTCTCCATCCGGTCGCCGGGGGTGACGTAGTGGCGGAAGCGGATCCGCCGCGCCTCCGCGAGCCCCCATCGCTCCTGACCCTCGCCGGCCGCCCCGAGCGCCACGGCGGCGACCTGGGCGAGCGTGTCGAGGATCAGCACTCCGGGCAGCACGGGAAACCGTGGGAAGTGGGTGTCGAGGACCGGGAGGGTGTGCGGGACGTGGGTGAAAGCCGTGGCCCGCAGCCCCGGGAACACCTCGACGATCTCGTCGAGCGCGGTCATGCGGCTGTCCTGCCTTCCTGTTCGGACCGTGTGCCGTCGTGGGGCCGCGCGTCGCCGGGGCCGAGGACGAAGGAGGCGTTGGTGCCGCCGAAGGCGAAGGCGTTCACCAGCGCGGCCCGCACCGGGCGGCGGCGCGCCACGTTCGGCACATAGTCGAGGTCGAGCTTGGGGTCGGGGTGGTCGAGGTTGACCGTGGGCGGCACCACGCCCTCGCGCAGCGCGCCGAGCGCGGCGATGAGGTTCACCCCGGCCGCGGCGGAGGTGAGGTGTCCGGTCATGGACTTGGGCGAGCTGATGGACAGCTCCCGGGCGTGCGAGCCGAACACCTTCTTGATGGCGGTGGTCTCGCTGATGTCGTTCCCCGGTGTGCCCGTGCCGTGGGCGGCCACATAGTCGACGGCGGACGGGTCGAGGCGTGATTCGGTGAGCGCGTCCTGCATGGCGCCGATGGCCCCGCCGCCGTCGGGCGGTGAGTCGGTGATGCGGTAGGCGTTGAGCGTGGAGCCATAGCCGAGGAGTTCGGCGTGGATCCGGGCGCCTCGCGCCCGGGCGCTCTCCCAGTCCTCCAGGACGGCGATGACCGCGCCCTCGCCGAGGACGAAGCCGGAGCGCCGGGCGTCGAAGGGGCGGGAGGCCCGCCGCGGGTCATGGTTCCAGCGGTCGGTCACGGCGCCCAGGAGGGAGAAACCCACCACGTCCATCCAGGTGGTCAGCGCGTCGAAGCCGCCGGCGAGCATCATCCGGCACTCGCCTTCCTGGATCCGGCGGAAGGCCTCACCGACGGCGTGGGCCGACCCGGCACACGCGGTGCTCACGCTGATCAGCGGACCCTGGCAGCCGCCGGCCCGGGCGACGGCCACCGCGCCCACGTTCTGGTCGCGGAGCAGAACGTCGCCGGGCGCCTGGCGGTAGAACTCCCGCTGCCCGGTGGACTCCAGCAGATGGGACATGTCCACCAGCTCCTGGAGCTCGGGACGTCCCACCGTGCCGCCGACGGCCGCGCCGCGCCGGTAGGGGTCGGTGTCCTGCCAACCGTCACCCGCGTCGCGCAGCGCCTCGTGGGTCGCGGCGAGCGCGAACAGGGCGGCCCGGGACAGATGCCTGCGCTCGCGCGGGTCGGGCAGCGCCCGCTCCGGCACAAACCCCTTGACCTGACCGGCGATCCGGACCGGGAAGGTGCTCGCGTCAAAGGTCTCCAGGCGGCTCACGCCGCTGCGCCCGGCGGCGAGGGCGGACCAGGTGGCGCTCGCGTCCAGGCCGACGGGGGTGACCGCGCCGATGCCGGTGATCGCCACGCGCCTCATGCGACGGCCTCCTTGAGCGCGCCGCCGGTGATCCTCGCGCCACGCGTCAGCCGGTCGTACATCCGCCGTACGTCCTGCGGATCCTCCAGGTCTTCGGTGGGGATGAGGGCACACATGATGGCGTCGGCGCTCAGCACGGTGCGGCCGCCGACCGTGACCGTGCCGCTGAGCACGGCGGTGTCGTCCCCGAACGACTCCACCCGGCCGGACATGACCAGGACGTCTCCGGGGCGCACCGCCCCCTGGAAGGAGACGGAGTCGGCGGACAGCAGGGCGGCCCGGCGGCGCAGCCCGGTGGATCCCATGATCAGCCAGGTGCCGGCCTGGCACAGGGCCTCCAGGACGAGCGGGGCCGGCATCTCCGGGCCACGCCCCTCGTCGCGCCAGAACTCCTCCTGGCGGGAGGTCAGCTTGCGGGCGGAGACCGAGCGATGGGGATCGAGGACGTCGATGCGGTCGATCAGATGGAAGCGCATGGTGATCCTTCGTCAGTGGCCGTCCGGCGCATGGCCGGTTCGTCGGCGGCCGGCGGGAGCAGGAGAACCGCCTGCGCCATCGCGTAGTCACCGGTGTGGGTCAGGGAGAGCTCGGCCGACCAGCTGCCGGGCGCCCCGGCCGCCTGCGCGGCAGTGCCGTGCAGCCGCAGCCTGGGCCGGCCCAGGGGTTCGTTGACCACCTCGACGTCGGTCCACCGCATACCCGGGCCGAGGCCCGTGCCCAGCGCCTTCAACGCGGCCTCTTTGGCCGCGAACCTGGCCGCGAGGCGGGCGTACCGATTGCGCTTGCCCGCGCAGTAGCGGATCTCCCTGGTGGTGAAGAGCTCTGTCTCGGCCGCGGGATTGTCCTCCAGCAGCGACCGGACGCGGGCGACCTCGACCAGGTCGACACCGACGGCGATGCGCGGCCACCCGGCCCCTGGCGTCCTGTGTTCCTCCACGAATCCCGCTCCCCCTCCGCAGGTCGTGGCGGCCGTGTGCCGCCTTCCACCTCCACAGATCCGCGGGCGGGCCCGGCGGATACACCGCGACGGGGAAGAAGACCTGCGGAAGAGGGACGGCCGACGCGGGGCGGGGAAGCGGGGCCGTGAAAGAGGCGGAAACCGTCGGATGAAGGCGCGGGGCCGCTCAGGCGGTGGCGCTCCCGCCGGCCTGCCCGGTGCTGTGTCCGCCGTGGCCGACCGCCCGATCCTCGAGGCGAAGCGTTTCGGCAACCATGCGCCCCAGCCGCTCGGCCAGGCCGTCCGGACGGCGGCGCTGCAGATAGAGCGTGGCGAAGACCGGGCCGGCGAGCAGCGCGTGGACGAGGTCGACGTCCGGGGGCGCGCCGAGTTCACCGCGGGCCACCGCCCGGTCCATCAGCTGGGCGACGACCGCCCGCTGGCTGGTGACAAAGCTCGCGTGGAAGCGGTCGGCGAGAGCGGAGGGGGCCCCGAGGTCGGCGAGCAGGCCGAGGATGGCCGAGGAGGCGGCCGGGTTGCCGAGTGTGGCGACGATGTCCTCGACCAGACGGGTGAGGTCGCCGCGGAGGCTGCCCGTGTCGGGTGGCGGCGCCAGGTCGGAACGGTGCACCGCGGCGGCGAACACCATCTCCTGTTTGGTGGCGTAGCGGCGGTAGATGGCCGCCTTTCCGATGCCGGCGTGCTCGGCGACCGCGTCCACCGTCAGACCGGCGTATCCATGGCGCGCCAGCAGTTCGCGGGTCGCGGCCAGGATCGCCTCGTCCACCCGGGTATCCCTCGGTCTTCCCATGGGGTCATGTTATGGTACCGACAGTTCCGAAACTAAGAGTTTCGAAAGGGGCCGCCATGAGGACGCTCTGGGCGGGACGAAGCTTGGTCGTTCTGGGCATCGGACACCTGGTGGGAATGGGGGCGCAGAACACGGGGCACATGGACGACTGGTTCCGCGGGGACCTGTGGGGGCTGCCGCGTGAGCAGTTCGCCCACCCGAGCGGGGCCAACGGCGCGTTCTGGATCGTGCTCGCCAGCTTCGCCGTACCGCTGCTGCTGCTCGGCTTCCTGGTCTGTCATCTGGCCCGGCTCGGTGTCGTGGTGCCGCAGTCCATCGGCTGGGGGCTGGCCGCGTGGAGCGTGGTGGGCGCGGCCATCCTGGAGCCGACCCCGCTGCTGCTGGGGCTGGTCCCCGCCGTGCTGCTGATCCGGGAGGCCCGCCGGACTCCTGCCGCCCTGGCCGCCGGTGCGGAGACGGACGAGACGCCCGAGCGGGCAGCACGGCTCTGAGGCTCGTGCAGGCGTGAGGCGAATCTGAGGCGCAATACAGGCCGGCCGGGCCGGGCATGACCGACGTCAGGCCCGGCCCGGCCGTGTGTCAGGAACCGGCAGTCGCCGGCACATCGGGTTCCTTCGCCGCCGAGGGAGCCTGCGCCGGGTGGCCCTGGCCCGTCCTCTTCGGCGCCTCGCTGAGCCCGAACCTCCGGTGCACCCGGCGCAGCGGGCCCGGGGCCCACCAGTTGGCCGAGCCCGCGAGCCGCATAAAGGCGGGCAGCAGCAGGCCGCGGACGACCAGGGTGTCCACCACAAGGGCGACCGTCAGACCGAGGCCGAGCATCTTCTGGAAGGTGATCTGTGCGGTGAACAGGCTTACGACCATCACCATGCCCAGCAGCAGCGCCGCCGCCGTCACCAGCCGGCCGGTCAGCTCCAGGCCGCGGGCCACCGCGGCGGTGTTGTCCCCGGTGCGCTCGTACTCCTCCTTGATCCGGGAGAGCATGAACACCTCGTAGTCCATCGAGAGGCCGAACATCAGACAGAACATCAGGATGGGGGTGAGAGCGATCAAGGACCCGGTCACCGTGGCGTCCAGCGCCCCCGCCAGGTGTCCCTCCTGGAAGATCCACACCACGGCGCCGAAGGTCGCACTCAGACTCAACGCGTTCAGGACCAGTGCCTTGAGCGGCAACAACAGACTGCCGGTGAACAAGAAGAGCAGCACAAATGTGGACAGCACCATGAAACCCAGCACCATGGGCATCCGGTCGCCGAGCGCGTCCAAAGTGTCGACCAGTGCGGGGCCGCCGCCCGCCACCCTCACCGGCCAGGGGGAGTCGGCGCTGCGGATGTCATGGACCAGCCGCTCACCGGCGGCGGAGAACGGCTCGACGTCCGGGGAGACCCGCAGATAGGTGGCGGACTTCGCGGCCAGCGAAGCGGTGGCGGGGCCGGCCGGTGTCACCCGCGCACCGTGCGCGAACACACCGGCGGACGAGGCCACCGACTCCACGCCGTCGAGCTTCGAAATCCGCTCCGCGTACGCGCCGATCGCCGCGGACTGCTGCTCGGGGTCACCGATCCCGGTGGCCACGATCGCGATCACATCGGCCTCCCGGGAGACGAAATCCTCGCGGATGACGTCCCCGACCTGGCGGCTCTGCGCCGTCTTGGGCAGCTGACGGTCGTCCGGCAGGCTGTACTTGGCGCCCAGGAACGGAGCCCCGAGGAGCAGCAGAGCCGCGGTCGCGACCACGGCCACCGGAGCGGCAAAACGCATCACAAAGGTGGCCAGCCGATGCCACACGCCCCGCTCCAACTCGGCCCGCGGCCGGGGCGGGCGGCCGAGCAGACGCCGCACGCCCTTCCGCAGATCCAGGCTGTCGATTTTCGAGCCGAACAGCGCGAGCAGCATCGGCATCACGATGGTGGCCGCCAGCGCGGCGAACAGCATCACACCGATACCCGCCATGGCGATCGAGCGCAGGAACAGCAGCGGGAAGAGTGCGAGGGCGGCCATGGAGAGCATCACCGTGACGGCGGAGAACACCACGGTGCGCCCGGCCGTGCGCACCGCGGCCACGATCGCCTCGGACCGCACCTGCTTGTCCGTCAGATCGCCGCCGCGGTCCCTGATCTCCTCCCGGTACCGGGTCACGATGAACAGGCTGTAGTCGATGGCGATGCCCAGTCCGATGATGGTCGTTACATTCAGCGCGAAGACCGACATATCGGTGAACAGCGTGATGGTCCGGAGCATCAGCAGCGTGCCGAGCAGCAGCGGAAGAACCATCAGCAGGGGCAGCAGTGCCGAGACCAGACTGCCGAACACCAGCAGCAGGATGACGAAGAGCACCGGAAAGGCTATGGCCTCCATCCTCTGGAGGTCCTTTTGGACGGTGTGGTCGGTGTCGAAGCCCATGGCGGTGCTGCCGCCGAGCTTCACCTCCAAAGACCCCTGCCGGCCGGCGAACTCCTTGCGCAGCGCCTCGACACGGTCCGCCGCGGCGTTCTCCCCGCCGCCGATGTGTCCGATGACCATGGCATACCGGGAGTCCTCGCTGCGCAGCCGCTGGTCTCTGCCCTGGCTCCAGTACGAGCCGACCTGGGAGATCCCGGGCTCGGCCGCCAGCCGCCGGGTCAGGGCGGCGCCGTCCTCGGCTGCCGTGCCCGAGTCGACCGAGCCGGGCGCCCGGACCAGCAGCACCAGATTGGAGTCCTTCACCCCGAAGTGCCGGTCCAGGGCCTGCTTCGCCAGGCTGGACTCCGACTTCGGGTCCTCGAACCCGCCGTTGACGAGCTTGCCGACGACGGGCCCGCCCAACGGCCCGGCGATCAGCATGAAGCCGAGGACCGCGATGAGGAACGCCCTGGGGCGCCGGACGATGGCCCGGGCCAAGCGATCGAGCATGGACTTTCTCCTTACCGAGTCTTCGTCAGTGCGTAGTCGTGGATGTCGGCCCAGATGAGCACCGGGCGCGACATCGCTCCCCCGGCCCGCGGGCGCCTCGGCATCACCCGGCGGCGGGAGGCGTACGGGACACCGTCGGCATCCCGGTACTCGCTGGTGAGGTGGCAGGCGTGCGCCCAACCGCGCCCGAAGACCTCGGCGGTGTACTCGTGCTCGGTGACCAGCCCGGTGGCCGGGTCGAGCCGGAAACGCTGCTGCGGGCAGTGGGTGGCCAGATGCGCGGGGAAACGCGCCAGAAGGGCGTCGGGGCCGTCGGCGCGCCAGCTCATGTCCTCGCGGCGCAGCAGCGCGGGAAAGGCGAGGTAGTTCCACAGGGCGTAGCCCAGGAAATACATCATGTCCAACGAGTCCCAGCGCAGCAGGCGGCGGCCGCCGGGGAACGGGGCGCGGGCGTCCACGCGCCGCGCGACGACCGCGCCGTCCCGCTCGAGCCGCACCTCGTGGCCTTCCAGCACTCCGTCCAGGGGGCCGTCGAAGCCGTGGAACCGGATCCGCTGCCTCGCCACCTCCGCGGTGATGTGCATCCGCTCGAAGGTCCCGGCGCTGCCGCGCTTCCAGCGGAAGAGCAGGCCGCCGCAGGAGAGCTCCGCCTCGATCCGCTCGGCGGACGCCCAGCGGCCCGCGCCGCCGTAGGCCGCGAGGGTGCGGTCGAGGACCGCTGCGTCGGCTGTCTCACGGGCCCCGGTCATGCCCTCGCCCCCTTGCGTACGGCGGCGATCCGGCGCGGGGCGGTGGCCAGCGTGGCGGCGAGCCGGGCGAACCACAGCAGATAGCCGGCGGAGCCGGACCCGGGCCGGGGCACCACCCCGAAGCCCAGCATCAGCCCCAGTGCGTCGATCTCCTGCCAGCTCTCCACGATCTTGCCGTCCTCGATGCGGCAGATCACGATCTGACCGAGGGAGAACGGCCGGCCGGTGGGCGGCAGCCCGCGGTAGGGGCCCAGATGGGTGCCGGTCATCCGGACCCGGCAGGCGACCCGGTCGCCGACCGGGATCAGGTCCCCGATGGTCGCCTTGGCATCGGGGAACCCGGTCAGGATCCCGCGGATGAAGCGCTCGTAGCCCTTCGGGCCACGCAGCGGCTCGGGCTCGGCGTGCGGCGGGGAGTGGCCTCGGTAGCTCTCGTGGAAGATCTCCTGGCAGATGTGCACGGCCTGTTCGTTGACGCACTCCGCGATCCAGCGGCGCAGTGGCAGGGCATTGGCCTCCAGCAGCTCGGCGGAGGCCGGGGCGGTGCCCGACAGGGCGCCGCGGAAGGCGGGGGTGCCCTGTCGGTCGGTCCCCCGCCATGGCCACGGCTGGTCCTGCGGCACACGGTGATGGGCCCGGTGGTGCGCCGCCGCGATGGCCCAGCCCAGCGCGCGCGGCGCGCTCGTGGTGCCCAGCGGCGGCGCGGCGCCCAGGGTCATCAGGGTGCCGAGCGCGTCCGCCTGCTGCCAGATCTCGGCGATCCGGCCGCCTGGGCCGTCCTCGATACGGAAGATCAGCGTCTGCGAGAACTCCACCTCGCGTCCGGTGGCGGGGACGCCCAGCCAGGGCCCTCGGTGGGTCCCCCGGTGGGTGAGCCGGGCCACGACCCGGTCACCGGCGCCGAAAAAGTCCTCAACCTCGGTACGCAGGTCGGGGAACGCACGGTGCAGCAGGACGAGTTGGTCCCGGACGCCGGCCGCGCCGCGACCGTCCGGGCCGAGCCAGGGCGGATTGTGCAGCCGGGCCTCCCGGGTCACCAGTCGGTCGGCCAGCGCATGCTGCCGGGCGCCCCCGCACTCGTGGAGATAGGCCCATACGGTCTCAAGGCCCGCCCACAGGGCGGGTTCGGTGGCGAGCGTCATCGCGCTCCACCTCCGTGCGCCGGGCAGCCCGCGGCGGCAGCGGCGGCTGCGACGGACTCCGCGTCCGCGACCGCAAGGACGCGGGGCGCGGCGGGCGGGGCCTTCTCGCGCAGCGCGACGGTGGCGATCACGCCGTGTTCCTGTCCGAGGGTGATCCCAGGGCGGGGGATCACGGGGTGGCCGGGTGCGAGCCGGACCCGTACCCGCTGCGCCATCATGGCCAGCACCAGCTTCATCTCCTGGAGGCCGAAGACATCCCCGATGCACTTGCGGGGGCCGCCGGAGAACGGCCACCAGGCATAGCGGTGCGGACCCTGCTCGCCCAGCGGAATCCAGCGATCGGGGTCGAAGCCCTCGGGGTTGAGCCAGAAGTCCGGGTGCCGATGGGTCACAAAGGAGGAGAGCAGCACCATCGAGCCCTTGGGGATGTCATAGCCCTGTACGGTGTCGTCCTCCAGCGGGGTGCGCGAGATGAGCGACACCGGGGGGTAGAGCCGCAGCGACTCACGCACCACCCGGTCCACATAGGGCAGTCGGGGCAGATCCTCGACGCCGGGGAGGTGGCCGCCCAGCACCTCGTCCACCTCGGCCTCCAGCCGCGCGGCGACCTCGGGGTGGCGGGAGAGCAGATACAGCGCCCAAGTCAGCCCGGAGGCGACGGTCTCATGGCCGCCGAACATGAAGGTCATGACCTCGTTGCGGACCTGCTCGACGGTCATGCCCGAGCCGTCGTCCTCGGTGGCGGTCATCAGCGCCTCGAGCAGATCGTCGGGGTGCGGCCCCCGGTCGGCCCGCCGGTCCTCGATGACGCGGTAGATGATCCGGTCGAGCTGCTTCCTGGCCCTGGCGAACCTCAGATTGGCGGGGGTGGGCAGGCCCTCCGGCAGGCTGACGAACTTCCCGAACTTCTTGTACGCCTCACCGATGGCCACTTCGACGGCGTGCGCCATGACCTCGGAGTCCTGCCGCCAGTTCGCGCCGAACAGGGCGCCGCCCAGAACACTCAGCGCCAGCCGGGTCATCTCGAGGGTGACATCCACCTCGCGGTGCGCGCGCGCCGCGGCCTCCCAGCGGTCCAGCAGCTCGGCGGTGACCTCGGTCATCCCGGTGGCGAAGCTGGTGATCAGGCGGCGGTGGAAGGCGGGCTGGCAGAGCCTGCGCTGGCGCCTCCACAGCTCGCCTTCGCTGCAGATGAGGCCGTCGCCCACCAGAGCCCGCCAGCGGTCGCTGACAAAGGGCGTCTTGGGGAAGTTGCGGTGCTTGTCCTGCAGGATCTCCTTGATCCCGTCGGGGTGGCCGACGAAGAACACCGGGAAGAGCGGCCCGATGCCCTCGAACCGCACGACGTCGCCGTACTCCCGGCGCCCCCGCTGCAGGGCCCGCAGGATGTCGGCCTGAAAGGCCCGTGCGTTGCCGAGGACCGGCTCACCCTTGGGGCCTGGCGCTTGACGGGTCATCGGGAACCCTCCTCAACAGGGCGGAGCCACATCCACATGGGGTCCCGGGGGCGCAGCGAGATCGCCGGCTCCGGGAAGACCCGCTGGCCCTCCACCAGGTCCAGCCGGAACCGCTGCGCGACCATGGCGACCACCAGGGGCATCTGCAGCATCGCGAACGAGTCGCCGATGCATTTGCGCGGTCCCGCGCCGAACGGGAGATACGCCATCCGGTGGCGGCCCTCGCTGTTCTCCGGGGTGAACCGCTCGGGTTCGAAGCCCTCCGGGTTGTCCCAGAACTCGGGGTGACGGTGCGTCACATAGGGGCAGACCACCACCCAGCGCCCGGCGGGCACGTGATAGCCGCCGATCTCGTCGTCCCGCGCGGCACAGCGCATATAGACGAAGATCGGCGGATACAGCCGCATGGCCTCCTGGAGCACCATGGTCGTGTAGGCGAGCTTCGGCAGGTCGTCCACGGTCGGGACGCGCCCGGACAGTGTCCGGTCCACCTCGTCCTGGACCCGGCGCCTGCTCTCGGGGTTGAGCGAGAGCAGATACCAGGTCCAGGTGAGCGCGGTGGAGACCGTCTCATGGCCGGCCACGAAGAAGCCGCTCACCTCGTCCCTGATCTGCTCGTCGGTGAACGCCTCGCCGGAGCCGGGGTCCTTGGCGCCGATGAGCATGCTGACCAGGTCGTCCTCGCCGCCCTCCCGGCGACGGGCGACGATCATCGGATAGAGCACCGAATTGATCGTCCCGAGCGCGTCCCGGAAGCGCCCCCGGGCCTTCGAAGGGATCCGCAGCGGGTCCACGGGAGAGGTCATCCGCCGGTGGGTGAAGCTCAGCGCTCCCTGGACGGCGGGCTCGATCCGGGCGATGGCGTCGGTGAGATCCGACTTGAACAGCGCTCTGGCCAGATTGGCCAGGCTCAGATGCATCATCTCCGACTTGATGTCCAGCGGCCGGCCCTGGCCACTGCGCCGCTCCCAGTCGTCCAGCATCTCGGAGGTGGTGCGGGTGAAGGTCTCCCCGAAGCGGCGGAGGATGTCGCGGTGGAAGGCGGGCTGAGTGAGCCGCCGGGACCGGAGCCAGGAGCCGCCCTCGGCGGCCACCAGCCCGTCCCCGACGATCGTGCTCAGACAGCCCTGCACCTTGCGCGGCCGCGGATAGTGCTTGTGCTGGTCGCGCAGCACATGCTGGACATGGTCCGGGTGGGCCAGCAGATTGATCCTCAGCGGGCCGCGGAAGTTGACGATGTCGCCGTGGTGCCGGAATGCGTGCATGAACGCCGACACGTTGTCCCGCTGGATCTCACGGATGCTGCCGAGCACGGGGTGGCCCCGGGGCCCGGGCGGCACGAATACGGTGGTCATGGGGGGCTGCCTTTCACCTGTCCAGCGCCAACTGCGGCACGTCGTCGGGTTTGAAGGTGGGCACGTCCAGACCGGTGCCGAGGTGGCCGAGCACTTCACGGGCCGTGTTCATGCCGGAGAGGACCACCCGGAAGGACGCCGGGCCCTCCTCGGTCCAGTGGCCGGAGAGGAACAGACCGGGCACCGGCGTCTGGTGGGCGAGCCGCTTCCCGCCGATCTGGTGGGGGCTCAGCGCCCAGCCGTAGGTGGCGCCCTCGTGATTGCGCGTATAGCGCTCGATGGTCACGGGCGTGCCCGCCTGCAGAAACGTCAGATGGTCCCGCAGGCCGGGGATCACGGACTCGAACTCGGCGAGCATGGAGTCCGCGAACTGGTCCTTGTGCTGCTGCCACGGCTTGTCGCCGGGCAGCCGGTACGGCGCCACCGCGGTGCCGATCAGCAGATGCTCGCCCGGCGGAGCGAGCTCGGGATCGAGCATCGTCATCACGGACAGCGACATCCCGCCCGGTCGGCCGCCCATCAGGTCCCGCCAGGTCCCCTCGTGGTCCCAGTGGTTGTACTTGAAGGTCTCGTGCGCGACGCCGAGGGCGGGCACGTCCTGTGTGGTCGCCGCGTAGACGACGCAGGCGGACATCGACGGCCGAAGCCGCCGCAGCCGCCGGGCGTAGGGCCCCGGCAGATGCTCGGCGCCGACCAGGTCCTCGAAGGTCTGGCGGGCGTCCGCGTTCGAAACGACCACCGGGGCGGTGCACACGTCCCCCTCCGCCGTGCGCACCCCCACGACCCGGCCGTCCTGCAGCAGGATCCGCTCCACGGGGGTGCCGGTGAGAACCTGGCCCCCGTTTCGCTCGACCGCGGTGACGAACGCGTCCACCAGATTCTGGAAGCTGCCCTTGCAGTAGTACGGGCCGTCGATGAGCACCCCGATGAACTGGGCGTAGGCGAAGAACGAGAGCTGAGAGGGCGGCGCCCCCATATACGGCCACAGGGCGGAGCACATGGCCTTCAGCCGCGGGTCGCGCAGATATTCGTCCATGACCTGCGCGAGCGTCGCCGTCCGGTATTTCATCAGCGTCGGCAGCAGCTCCTCCAACTGCCCGAGAGCCGACGGGTCGGTCACCCGCATGGGCGCCTGCGCCGTCTCCCAGAACATCTGGCGGCGCAGCTGGAAGAAGGCACGGATGCCCTCCGCCTCATCCGGGAAGAGCCGGATATGGGCCTCCATGAACTCCTCCAGGCCGGTGGGCGCGAAGACGCTCATCCCCGGGAACTCCGCCTGGTAGAGATGGTCGATGACCGTCAGCTCGCACCGGTCCTGAACGCCCAGCCACTCCAGCAGCCCGAGCACCATCTCTCCCTCGGCCAGCACCCGGATCGCCGAGTCGAAGGTCCGCCCGTCCCGGGTGAAGGCGTGCGCGAGCCCGCCCAGACCTTCGCCCTGCTCACAGACGAGAACCCTCAGCCCCGAACGCGCCAGGACGGCCGCGGCCGAGACGCCTCCGAGCCCGCTTCCGACGACGATGGCGTCCCACTCCGCGCTTTTCCTGGTGACGGGCTGGCTCATCTCACCCTTCCTCCGCTCGGTATCCGCACTGCCCAAACAGATCCGGCGCCGCGCCACGCGGATACATCCTTCGCGGGTGTATCCGCGGGCCGCCGGCCGGGATCTGTAAGAAGAGGAAGGCTGTGCCCAGGACAGTCAGAACAGCAGAACAGCAGAACAGGAAAGGGAGCCGATCGCATGGGAAACCCGCACGACCGCGAGCGGGACAAGGGAAGCGAAGCCGCCGCCGCGGCGGCCGTCTACTCCCGGCCCCTGCTCGCCCTGTACGACACGCTCATCCTGGGCGCGGTGTGCCGTGCGGTGTGGCGCTGCCCGCCCGAGGAGATGCTGGCCCTCTACTACCGGCATGTCTCGGACCGCCATCTCGACATCGGTCCGGGCACCGGCTACTTCCTCGACCGGTGCCGCTTTCCCACCCGCCTGCCGCAGATCACCCTGGTCGACCTCAACCCGACGGTGCTGGCGACCGCGCAGCGCCGGATCGCGCGCTACGGCCCCACGGCGCTGTGCCGCGATGTGCTGCGCCCGATGGAGCTGGAGGGGCGGCGGTTCACCTCAGCCGCGTTGAACTTCGTACTGCACTGCCTGCCTTCGGGGGCGCCGGCGAAGTTCGCCGTCTTCGACCATCTGCTGCCCCATCTCGAGCCCGGGGCCCAGGTGTTCGGCAGCACCGTGCTGGCGCACGGCGTGCGCCATACGGCGGTCTCCCGGCTCCATCTGCGCGAATGTGTGAGACGCGGGGTGCTCAACAACTCCGAGGACTCGCTGGAGCTGCTGGACAAAGCACTCGGGTCCCGGTTCGAGCGCCATCACATCCGGGTGCGCGGCACGGTCGCGCTCTTCGACGCGACCATATGACGCAGGCCCCGCCGGACGGGTGTCCGGCGGGGCCTGCGGATACGCGGAAGTCGGCTACTTGCCGGTCTCCTTCTCGTACGCCTTGATGACCTCGTCGGTCGGGCCGTCCATCAGCAGCTCGCCCTTCTCCAGCCACAGCACCCGGTCACAGGTGTCCCGGATCGACTTGTTGTTGTGGCTGACCAGGAAGACCGTGCCGGCGTCCTTCCGCAGCTCGCGGATACGGGCCTCCGAGCGCTTCTGGAACTTCCGGTCGCCGGTGGCCAGCGCCTCGTCGATCATCAGCACATCGTGGTCCTTGGCGGCGGCGATCGAGAACCGCAGGCGGGCCGCCATACCGGAGGAGTAGGTGCGCATCGGCAGCGTGATGAAGTCGCCCTTCTCGTTGATTCCCGAGAAGTCGACGATTCCCTCGTAGCGCTCGCGGATCTGCTCCCGCGACATCCCCATGGCCAGCCCGCCGAGGATGACGTTCCGCTCGCCCGTCAGGTCGTTCATCAGCGCCGCGTTGACGCCGAGCAGCGACGGCTGGCCGTCGGTGTAGACCTTGCCGCGCTCGGTGGGCAGCAGCCCCGCGACGGCCTTGAGGAGCGTCGACTTACCGGAGCCGTTGGAGCCGATCAGGCCGATCGACTCGCCGCGGTAGGCCATGAAGGTGACCCCGCGCACGGCGTGCACCTCGCGCATGCCCGGGGCGTTCTTGCGGCGGAGGATGCGGCTGAGGGCCGCGGTGGCGCTGCCGCGGCCACGGGGGCCGCCGTTGACGCGGTAGACGATGTGCACATCGTCGGCGATGACGGTCGGGATCCGCCCCGCGGCCGGGGCCGCCTGAGCAGCCGGCGCCGCCTGGGAGGTCTGGGAAGCCTGAGAGGTCTCGTCAAGGGTCTGCTCAGCCACGGCCGTACTGCTCCTCTGCCTTCCAGAAGTACACGAAGCCGCCGGCGCCGAAGAGCACCGCCCAGCCCAGGGCCAGCGCCCACACATGGGGAGGCAGGTACGCCTGACCGTAGTCATCGATCAGCGCATACCGCATCAGATCCATGTAGACGGCGGCCGGGTTGCCCAGCATCGCGTCGGAGATCCAGCCGCTCGCCCCCGCCCGCTCGAGCGTGGTCGCCAGCGGGTACATCACGCCGGACGCGTACATCCACGTCCGCAGGATGAACGGAAGCAGCTGGGCGAGGTCCGGGGTCTTGGCCCCGAGCCGGGCCATGATCAGCGAGAGACCGGTGTTGAACACGAACTGCAGTGCGAGCACCGGGAGGATCAGCAGCCAGGCCAGGGACGGGTAGTGCCCGAAGCCCACCAGCACGATGACCAGCACGATCATCGAGAACAGCAGCTGCTGGAGCTGCTGGAGCGAGAAGGAGATGGGAAGCGAGGCGCGTGGGAAGTGCAGGGCCCGCACCAGACCCAGATTCCCGGAGATCGCGCGCACACCCGCCATCGCGGAGTTCTGGGTGAACGTGAAGACGAAGACACCCGTCACCAGGAACGGGATGTACATATCGTGCGCCATGTTCCTGTTGCTCTTCAGGAGCAGGCCGAAGATGAAGAAGTACACCGCCGCGTTCAGCAGCGGTGTCGCCACCTGCCACAGCTGGCCGAGCTTGGCCTGGCTGTACTGGGCGGTGAGCTTGGCCTGCGAAAAAGCCAGAATGAAATGGCGCCTGCCCCACATCTGCTTGATGTAGTCGACAAGGCCCACCCGGGCGCCGCTCACCGACAGCCCGTATTTCGCCGCCAGCTCTGCCGGAGCCAAGCCGTCATCCGGCGACGGCGGGGCGCTGGCGACCGCACTGCTGTGCGTAGTCTCGCTCACAGTTGACACTTTCGTCCTCATCAGGGGTGCGCTGACGGGGGCCGCGCCCCGGGTCGCGCCCGATGCTCTCAGATACGAGCTTGTCAGATGACAGGCGGTCGGCCCAGTCGGGTCAGGCGCCATACCGTACGCCACTTCATGGGGCGGCGTGCACCACACGGTGTCTTCCAGCCTTCCCGGAACCCGCCCAACCAGGCACGGAGGGCGACTTTCGAGGGGCGCCTGGCCAAGGTGAGCAGCAGCCAGACGCCCAGATAGACAGGGATGAGCGGGATGGGGAGATTACGCCGCGCCAGCCAGACCCGGTTGCGGGCGACCATGCGGTGATAGACGGCGTGCCTGCTCGGCGCGGTGGCCGGGTGGTGCAGCACCATGTCCGACCGGTAATCGATCATCCAGCCCGCGTTCAGGGCGCGCCAGGCGAGGTCGGTCTCCTCATGGGCGTAGAAGAAGTCGTCCGGCAACCCGCCGACCTGGGCGAAGACCTTCGTACGGACCGCGTTGGCACCGCCGAGGAAGGTGGTCACCCGCGAGGACCGCATGGGGTCGGCGGCGCGCAGCCGGGGCACATGGCGGCGCTGTGTGGTGCCGGTCTCGGGGTCGGCGATACGGAAGGAGATGATGCCGAGCTCGGGGTCGGCGGCGAAGGCCTGGCGGCACAGCTCGGCGGTGTCCGTATGGGGCAGCAGACCGTCGTCGTCGAGGAAGAGCAGCACGTCGACCTCGGTACCGCCGGGGCCGAACGCCTCGATGCCGACATTGCGGCCCGCCGGGATGCCCACGTTCTCCGGGAGCTCGACGGTGCGCACCCCGTCCGGGAGCTCGGGCAGCGGTGAGCCGTTGCCCACGACGACCACCTCGATCCGGTCGCCGTCCTGCTTGGCGACCGAATCGAGCAGCGCACGCAGCTCGTCGGGGCGGTTGCCCATCGTCAGGACGACCGCGCCGACCGTGAGTGGTGTGTCCGTCATCACTTCAGCCTGCTCGACGCGAGGATGGACACCAGGTGAAGCAGAGTTTGCAGCAGGGCGATGCCCGCGAGTACGGCGACGCCCAGCCGCGAGAAGAACAGGTCGCCCCGGATCGAGTCCAGCACCGCCAGGAACAGGATCAGCAGCGACGCCTCGATCCCGAGCACCAGCCGGTGGAACTTGAGCGCCGCGGCGGCCTTGCGGGCCAACGCCATACCGGAGGAGCGTGGCTCGGACGCCGCCTCCTTGACCGGCGGCAGCCCTCCCTGGTGGCGGGCGACGCCGACGAGGTCGGTCTCGGCCTTGATCAGGATCGCGCCGAGGGCGGCCAGGGTGCCGAGGAAGGCCCAGAGCCAGTCGATCCGCCCGCTGCCCCACAGATCGGCGGCGCGCAGGCCGAAGCCGACGAGCACCGCGGCGTCGGTCAGATAGGCGCCGACCCGGTCCAGGTAGACCCCGCCGAGGGAGAACTGCTGCCTCCAGCGCGCGATCTCGCCGTCGACGCAGTCCAGCAGCAGATAGAGCTGAACCGCGATCACACCGAGAACGGCGCCCGGGATCCCCGGCACCAGGAGTGCCGGGGCCGCGAGCACGCCGCAGACGGTCATCAGGTATGTGAGCTGGTTGGGCGTGACCCTGGTGTTGACCAGATGGCGGTCGACCCGCAGGGAGACCTCGCGCATGTAGAGGCGTCCCATCCAGTGCTCACCGCTCCGCCGGTCCTTCACCCCCGCGGGGTGGACGACCGGGCGGAGTTCAGCCACCGATGGTTTGACTGACTGCTTTGGCATAGTCGGCGTATGCGTCCCTGATCGCGTCGGAGGAGAGGTCAAGGTGCTCGAGGATCGTGTAGCGCCCGGGGCGGGTCTGCGGCGCGTACTCCACCGCCTTGACGAACTCGTCCTCGCTGAATCCGATTTCGTTCGGCAGGACGGGCAGACCGTGGCGCCGCAGTACGTCGACCATCAGCGCGGATTCCTCGGGCGCGCCCCGCAGATGCATCGCGAAGGCGGCGCCGAGGCCGACCTGCTCGCCGTGGAGCGCGGAGCGCTTGGGGTAGAGCAGGTCGAAGGCGTGGCTGATCTCATGGCAGGCGCCGGAGGACGGCCGGGTGTGACCGGCGATCGACATGGCGATACCGGACAGCACCAGGCCCTCGGACAGCACGGTCAGGAAGTCGTCGTCGCCGCAGCCGCCCGGGTGGCGGAGCACCGACTCACCCGCCGTACGGGCCATGGCCGCCGCGAGGCCGTCGATCGGCTCGCCGGTCTCGCGGTGCGACAGCTCCCAGTCCGCGATCGCGGAGATGTTGGAGATGGCGTCGCCGATGCCGGAGCGGACGAAGCGCACCGGGGCGTCGCGGATCACGTCGAGGTCGATGACCAGCGCGATCGGGGTCGGCACACCGTATGAGCCACGGCCGGCGTCGTTGTCCAGGATCGACACCGGCGAGCAGATGCCGTCGTGCGACAGGTTGGTCGCGACGGCGACCATCGGCAGGCCGATACGCGCGGCGGCGTACTTGGCGGCGTCGATGATCTTCCCGCCGCCCAGGCCGACCACCGCGTCGTAGTGCCCGGACTTCATGGCGTCGGCAAGCTGGACGGCGCCGTCGATGGTGCCGTCGGTCAGCTCGAACCAGTCTGCGCCCGGCAGCACCGGGGCCAGCCGGTCGCGCAGGGCGGCGCCGGAGCCGCCGCTGATCGCGACCGCCAGCTTGCCGGAGGCCGAGATGCGCTGGTCGGCCAGCAGGCCCGCCAAGTCGTCCAGGGCTCCGGCGTTGATATCGACGGAGACGGGAGACGGGATGAGGCGGGTCAGTACTGGCATGCGATCTCACGGCCCTTCGCGAGGTCGTCGTGGTTGTCGATCTCGACCCACTTGATGTCGCCGATCGGGGCCACGTCGACCTTGAAGCCGCGGTTGACCAGCTCCTGGTAGCCGTCCTCGTAGTAGAGGTCGGGGTCGCGCTCGAAGGTGGTCTTGAGCGCGTCCGCCAGCTCAGCGGCGGCCTCGCCCTCGATGAGGGTGACGCCGATGTACTCGCCGGTCGCCTCGGCCGGGTCCATGAGCTTGGTGATCTTCTGGACGCCCTTCTCGGGGTCCACGATGACCTTCATCTCCTCGTCGGCGAGCTTCTTGACCGTGTCGAGGGCGAGGATGATCTTCTGGCCGTTGCCCCGGGCGGCGAGCAGGGTCTTCTCGACGGAGACCGGGTGCACGGTGTCGCCGTTGGCGAGGATCACGGTGTGCTGGATCGCATCACGGGCGCACCACAGGGAGTAGGCGTTGTTCCACTCCTCGGCCTTGTCGTTGTCGATGAGGGTGAGCTTGAGGCCGTACTTCGCCTCCAGCGCCTCCTTGCGCTCGTACACGGCCTCCTTGCGGTAACCGACGACGATCGCGACCTCGGTGAGGCCCACCTCCGCGAAGTTGCCGAGGGTCAGGTCGAGGACGGTGGTATCGCCGTCGACAGGCACCAGGGCCTTGGGAAGGGTGTCGGTGTAAGGGCGCAGACGCCGTCCGGCGCCGGCCGCCAGCACGAGGCCGATCATGCGGGTTCTCCTGTTTCGTCGTGTACAGCGGGTGCTCCGGAGGACACCCAGAAGCGGATGCTCTCGCTGAGCACGGCCAGCGCGAGGGCCGCCGCGAGGGCGGTCAGCGCGATGGTGAAGCCTTGGTTCTGCTCGTACAGCAGGGCGGCGGCGACCGTGACCGCCAGGGTCCGCCCCTCGTGCCCGCCGATCGCCCGCACCAGCCAGTGCGGGGGCGCGCCGGTACCGCCTCTGATGCGGTACACCGTGTCGTAGTGATGGTAGGCGACCGCCGACACCAGCCCGAAAGCGGCGGGCAATGCTCCGTTCACCCCCGAGTCAGCTGCCAGGACCAGGATGGTGCCGTATTCCGCGGCGCGGAAGACCGGCGGCACAAGCCAGTCGAGCGGACCCCCCAGCGGACGCGCCACAGCCAGTCCCGAGGTGAGCGCGTAGCCCGCGGCGGCGACGACCGCCCAGGGGCTGCCGAAGGACGTGAACGCCGCCACGGCGACCACGGCGGCCGCCCCGAACAGGGCGAGAGCGGGGGCGGCGAAGGCCGGGAGCCGGCGCGCCACCCCGCGGAAGGCCGCGGCGAAGCCCTGGGCGAGTGGGCCCGAGTCGGCGAGGTCCGCGAGGGCGAGCGCCGCGCGGTCCGTACGCCGCGCCTTGCGGGTCAGCGACCGCAGCACCCGGCCGGCGGTGGTGTAGCAGGCGGCCAGCGCGCAGCCGATGAGCAGCACATAGAAGGTGATACGGGGCGTGGTGCACGCGGTGAGCACCGCGATCAGCGCCCAGCGCTCGCCGATCGGCAGCACGATCATCCGGCGCAGCCAGACCGTCCAGCCGACGCTGTCGAGGCGGTTGGAGAGGGCGGCGGTGGGGCTGCTGTTGCCGGTGGCGTCGTGATTCGCCTCATTGAAGGAGAAGTCGACGACGTGGCGGCAGGTCTGCAGCACCATCGCGCCGAGCGCGAGCGCCCATACGTCATCCCCCCCGCCACGCGCGGCGCCCAGCGCGAGCCCCGCGTAGTACGCGTACTCCTTGGCCCGGTCGAACGTCGCGTCCAGCCAGGCGCCCAGCGTGGAGTACTGGAGGGAGTAGCGGGCGAGCTGGCCGTCGGTGCAGTCCAGGACGAAGGAGCCGATCAGCAGCAGTCCGGCCGCGATGAACCCGGGCCGGGTGCCGGTGGCCGCGCAGCCCGCCGCGATCAGGGCGGTCAGCAGGGAGGCGGTGGTGACCTGGTTGGGGGTGAGCCCGCGGCGGGCGCACCAGCGGGCGATGTAGCGCGAGTAGGGGCTGATGCAGAAGGTGGTGAAGAAGCCGTCGCGCGCCTTGACGGCGCTGCGCAGCCGCACCTGCTCGTCGTCCACCGCCCGGGTACGGGCCTGCGCCTCCGCACGCCCCGCCGCGTCCTCGGGTACGTCGGCGACGAGCACCCCCAGCTCGGGCCGGTGCACGGCGATGTCCTCGGCGCCCAGGGCGTCGGCGAGGGCGTCGGGCAGCACGGCGGAGCCGTCCGGGGCCGGAAGGTGGACCTCCGGCCCGGGAGCCGCGGTGGCGCCGGCCACGGCGAGGGCGCCGCGCTCGGGCGCCGCCGCCCCCGGCGCGTACGCCGTCAGCGCGCGGGTGAGCGCCGCGCGGGCGTCCGGCTGGGCGGTGAGGGCGCCGTGGACCGCGGCGGCCGGGAAGCGCGGATCGGTCAGGGCCAGGCGCAGTGCGTGGACGTGGCCGACGAAGCGCGGGTCGACCAGCGCCACCCGCTCACGCGCCGGGGCGGCCGCGAGCTCCCTCGCGACCCCGGCGGCGTCGGCTGCCGTGCGCACGTCGAACCCCAGCGACCGCAGGTCGTCCTCAAGGGACGAGCCCGCGACGGCGGGACCGGTGAGAATGGCGGTCGACAGACGAACTCACTCCTTGGCAGCTGGCACGGTGGCCGCGCCGGACAGGGATACCGGCCCAGGGCCGCCGTCCGGACAGCGGGCGTCGCACACCCCGGGCCCCGCATGGGGCAGGCGGCACGTCGGCAGAGGCTATCGGATAGAAGGAAGCGTCCGTTCACCGCACATTCATCACCCGCTCGGGGGAACGACGGCTTCCGCTGCCGCGATCATCATGGTGGATGGCAGCGCTCCGGGACAAACCGCGCCCGCGCCGGCTGTGGATAGGGTGCCGTCATGACGTGGCTGATCACAGGTGGTGCCGGATATATCGGGGCGCATGTCGTACGGGTCATGGCGGAGGCCGGGGAGCGGGTCGCCGTGCTCGACGACCTGTCCAGCGGTGTCGCCGACCGGCTGCCGCAGGGCGTCCCTCTGGTACAGGGCTCCTCGCTCGACCGTGACCTGCTGGACCGCGCCTTCGCCGACCTGGGCGTGACCGGGGTGGTGCATCTGGCCGCGAAGAAGCAGGTCGGGGAGTCCGTCGAGCAGCCGCTGCGCTACTACCGCGAAAATGTGCACGGTCTGACGGTGCTGCTGGAGGCGGTGGTCGCGGCCGGGATCGGCAGCTTCCTCTTCTCCTCCTCCGCCGCCGTCTACGGGATGCCGGATGTGGAACTCGTCACCGAGGACACCCCCTGCCGGCCGATGAACCCGTACGGAGAGACCAAGCTGGCCGGAGAGTGGCTGGTCAGAGCCACGGGCGCGGCTCATTCGATCTCCACGGCCTGTCTGCGCTACTTCAATGTGGCGGGCGCCGCACGCCCCGAGCTGGCCGACACCGGAGTGTCCAACATCATCCCGATGATGTTCGAGCGGATCACCCGGGGCGAGGCACCCCGGATCTTCGGCGACGACTATCCGACGCCCGACGGCTCCTGCATCCGTGACTACATTCACGTCGAGGACCTGGCCTCCGCCCATCTCGCCGCGGCGCGCCGGCTGGCGGAGCGGCCGGGCGGGGGCGATCTGACGGTGAACATCGGCACCGGTCAGGGCGTCTCGGTACGCGAGATGGCACAGCTGATCAGCGAGGTCACCGGCCGCCCGGAGCTCACCCCGGTGGTCGAGGCGCGCCGCGCGGGCGATCCGGCCCGGGTCGTCGGGGCGACCGAGCTGATCGCCAAGGAACTGGGCTGGAGCGCCCGGCACGGGGTGGCGGCCATGGTGCGCTCGGCCTGGGAGGGCTGGTGTCTGCACCACCCGGAGGCCGTACGGCCGTAGCACCACGCCGAGGCCGTACGGCCGTAGGGAGCGCGACGCCGCGCAGGCCCTAGGACGGCCACAGACCCGGCGCGGCTGACCGCGGCTCGGGGCGCCGCCGTAGTTCACTGGGCCGTAAGGCAGCTGGCGCGCCCGGGCAGTGGCGGCGCGCGGGAGGAGGCCGTACATGGGCGCGGGCCACGACCACGGCGGCGGACTCGGCACGGCGGGCGCCGCACACCAGTGGCGGCTGCGCGCCGCCCTCGGCATCACGCTCACGGTGACGGCCGTGGAGGTGGTCGGCGGGGTGCTCGCCGGTTCGCTCGCGCTGCTCGCGGACGCAGGCCACATGATGACGGACGCCCTCGGGCTCGCCATGGCGCTGCTGGCGATCCACTTCGCGAACCGCCCGCCGAGCCCGCGCCGCACCTACGGCTACGCACGGGCCGAGATCCTGGCCGCGCTGGCGAACTGTCTGCTGCTGCTCGGCGTCGGCGGCTACATCCTGTACGAGGCGGTGGCCCGGTTCATCACCCCGCCCACCAGCCACGGCGGGCTGACGATCCTGTTCGGCGCCATCGGCCTGGCCGCGAACGTGGTGTCACTGGCGCTGCTCAGGGGCGGGCAGCGGGAGAGCCTGAACGTCCGCGGGGCGTTCCTGGAGGTGCTGGCGGACGCGCTTGGCTCGGTCGCGGTCCTCGTATCGGCCGGGATCATCGTGACCACCGGCTGGCAGACGGCGGATCCGATCGCCTCCCTGCTGATCGGCCTCATGATCGTGCCGCGGACGTTCCGGCTGCTGCGGGACACGCTGAACGTCCTGCTGGAGGCCGCGCCGCGGGATGTGGACATGGATCAGGTACGGGCCCACATTCTCGCCCTCCGCGGCGTCGAGGGACTGCATGATCTGCATGTATGGACCATCACCTCGGGCATGCCGGTACTCTCCGCACACGTAGTGGTCAGCAGGCGGGCGCTGGACGCGGTCGGCCATGAGCGGATGCTGCACGACCTGCAGGGCTGTCTGGGGGAGCACTTCGACGTGGCCCACTGCACTTTCCAGCTGGAGCCAGGCGGACATGCTGAGCACGAAGCCAAACTTTGCCACTGACTCATGGCACTGGTGCGGCAGACTTGAGGGTTCCGACGGACGATGAGGATGGTCAATGCCAATTACACCTGCCAACGGCCGCACCACCGACTCCGCCAGGCCCTCCGCACCGGGCGCGCCGACGGGTTCGACGGAGCCGATCATGCTGGAGCTGGTCGACGAGGACGGCAGGACCATCGGCACCGCGGAGAAACTCTCCGCCCATCTCGCCCCCGGCCGGCTGCATCGGGCCTTCTCCGTCTTTCTCTTCGACGATGAGGGGCGGCTGCTGCTCCAGCGCCGGGCCCTGGGCAAGTACCACTCCCCCGGCGTCTGGTCGAACACCTGCTGCGGCCACCCCTACCCCGGCGAACCGCCCTTCGTGGCCGCGGCCCGGCGTACGGGTGAGGAGCTGGGGGTGGCGCCCGCGCTGCTGCGCGAGGCGGGCACGGTGCGCTACAACCACCCGGATCCGGTGTCGGGCCTGGTGGAGCAGGAGTACAACCACCTGTTCGCGGGGCTGGTGCGAACCGAGCCGCACCCGGATCCGCAGGAGATCGACGAGACCGCCTTCGTCACCCCCGAGGAGCTGACCCGGCTGCTCGCGCACAACCCCTTCTCGGCCTGGTTCATGACCGTGCTGGACGCGGCCCGGCCGGCGATCCGGGAGGTCACCGGAGCGGCGGCAGGCTGGTAACGGTCAGTCCGGCCCGGGCGGCCGCGAGCGGCAGTGCGGCCCAGACCACCTTGCCGCCGCTCGCCGTGTGCTGCACGTCGTAGATCCCGCCCTCCTCCTCGGCGATCGTCTGCACCAGTAACAGTCCCCGCCCGCCCGTCCGGCCCTGGTCGGCCATCAGCGCCTTGGGCCGGTAGGGGTGGTTGTCCTCGACCGCGACCCGCACCCAGTCCGGGCCGATGGACACCTCGACGGCGATCTCCGGGGAGAGCAGCGCCGCATGCCGCACGGCGTTGGTGACCAGCTCGGAGACGATCAGCAGCAGGTTCTGTACGAGGTCGTCAGGGGCGGGCACCCGCTGGTGGGCCAGCAGATCGCGCACCGCGTGCCGGGCCTGTGGGACGGAGGTGTCGAGCGCGGGGGCGGTGAAGCGCCAGACGCCCTCGTAGGCGAACGGCCCGCGGGGCATGGCCGCCCCCGGTTCAGGAGGGATGCTCCCGACGATCTCCATGTCCGATCCCCACCCATCGCCACAGCCCGAACAGTCGTCATCGAGTGTTGGGAACGTGTTGGTACGGACCGGCTAACTGAGCGCAAGTCGCTCTCTATCGACGGCTTTTGACCGCGTGCGTATGCCAGCGTCACTCGCTCGACTGTTCCTGCCCGGCTTGCTTACGGCGATGCCGACAGTCGCTTGAGGGTGCCGGATAGCATCCGCGACATGGAGCCCTGCCTGCAGCACACCGTCGCCGACGGCATAGCGACCGTCGTGATCCACCACCCCGCCAAGCGCAACGCACTTACCCCTGGCATGTGGCGCGCGCTGCCCCCGCTGCTGGAGCGGCTGGCCGCGGACCCGGCCGTACGGGCGCTGGTGCTCACCGGAGCGGGCGACACCTTCAGCGCGGGCGCGGACATCGGCTCGCTCGGCACGACGTACGAGGAGACGACGGCGCTGGCGCTGCCCGCCGAGGAGGCCCTGGCCGGCTTCCCCAAGCCGACGCTCGCCGCGGTGCGCGGCTCCTGTGTGGGCGGCGGCTGCCAGCTGGCCGTCGCCTGCGATCTGCGGTTCGCGGAGCAGGGCTCTCGCTTCGGGATCACCGCGGCCCGGCTGGGGGTGGTCTACGCGCCCTCGTCCACCCGGCGTCTTGTGGACCTGGTCGGCCCGGCGACCGCCAAGTATCTGCTGCTCTCCGGCGAGCTGATCGGCACCGAGCGGGCGCTGCGGACGGGGCTTGTGGACGAGGTGCTGCCGCCGGGCGGGCTGGACGAGCGGGTGGCGGAGTTCACCCGGGTGCTGCTGTCCCGGTCCGCGCTCAGCCAGGCGGCGGTCAAGGAGTTCACCGCCGGGCCGGTCGATCCTGCGCGCCTGGAGTACTGGCGGGACCAGCTGAGCGTCAGCGGCGAACTCGGCGAGGGCGTCACCGCCTTCCTCGAACGGCGCGCACCCCGCTTCGCCTGGACGCCCCCGGAGCGCTCGGACCACCGTCCCGCCGTCGCGAACCCCCAGGGCGCGGCCGAGTACAGCCGCTGAAAGCCCGGAACGCAGACCGCCGGCCAAACTTCTGACGCAACCTCTGAATCTCAACGAAGGGCACGTATCACTCACACATTGCACAGAAATTCACCTGCGTCTTCACACTTCATCCACATGCGGAGTCTAGGTTCTCCATGATTCATTCGACGCACACGGGGAGGGAGTCACATTGCCCGGCATTGACGAGTGCCTGCTGGAGGCCATGAAACTTCCCGGCGCCCGGGGCGCCGCCGTGGTCGACTGGACCAGCGGTCTGGCTCTGGGCACGGTCGGGGAGTCGCCGGGCGGCGACCACGAGACCACGGCGGCCGAGACGGCGGAGCTCGCCCGGATGACGGCGGAATACCGGTCGTTCGCCCCCGCCGACGGCTCCGGGTCCGACTGGTCCGACGGCGAAACCCCCATAGACGATCTGATCGTCAGCAACCGCGACAGCTACCACGTCCTCCAGTTCGTCCGCACCACCTTCGACAGCAGTGTCTTTCTGCATCTGTGGCTCGGCCGTACGGAGGGCAACCTCGCGCTGGCCCGCATCCGGCTGAGCGAGATGGCGCGCCAACTGGTGCTGGGGTGACCGGTTTGCAGAAACCTTTCTCCAACCCGGCCCGGCGGAGTCCCACGGCCCTCACCGGCACCGCTCAGGTCGGCTCGCCCATGCTGGACCGGCTCGCCGCCGAGAAGGCCACCGGCTCCTTCATGCGGGAGAGAGGCACGCTGCATCTCTCCGACGGACAGGTGATCTACGCGAACAGCCCGGACACGCCCGATCTTGAGGCGCTGCTCACCGTGGGTGGCGCACTGTCACCCGAGAAGTGGCGCGAGGCCCTTGACGAGGCCGGGCCCGAACAGCGGGTGGGGCGGTTCCTGGTGGACAGCGGCCGCCTCCCGAAGGGCGCGCTGGAGCTGTGCCATTTGGGGGCGCTGTACGACGCGGCGTTCTTCGTACTCGGCCCGGGCGGCGGCCCGGCCCGCTTCCGGTACGGGGTCGCGCACTGGATGGGCGCGGTGCGCCCGGTGCCGGTCGACGCGGTGCAGCGCGAGACGCTGCGCCGACGGGAGTTGCTGCACGAGATCTGGCCGGGGGCGGAGACGGACAGCGAACCGCTGGTCAGGACCCGGCTGCCGCTCGAAACGGGCCTGCCGCGGCGTCAGCGCGCGATTCTCGAGCAGGTCGACGGCGTGCGCACGGCGGCCGACATCTCCCGCCTCCTGGGCCGTCCCGCCTTCCACGCCCTTGTCGACATCCGCCGTCTCGCCGCCGCCGGCATCGTCACGGCGACGGCGGCGAGACGGCGGACTCCGCGACCGGCCCCCGCGCCCACCCGGCTTCCGGGAACATCGGCCGGCCCCGACGTCGCCCTGCTTCGCCGGCTCAGAAACGCATTGGAGGCCCTGTGATCCGCGCGCTCAGACAGCGTGCCGAGAGGAGACAGCTCATGGCGGCCGAGGCCGAAGTCCTCGACGAACTCCACCGGCTCCGAGCCCGCCTGCCGCAGCTGAGCGGCGCCCTCGCGGCCAGCGTCGACGGCCTCGTGCTGGCGCAGGACACCCGGGGCGTGGAGCCGGAGGGGGTGGCCGCCCTCACCGCGGCCGCCCTGAGCATCGCCGTACGACTCGCCGACGCCACCGGACAGGGCGACTTCCGCGAACTCCTCGTCCGCGGCGCCCACGGCTATGTGGCCAGCTATGCCGCCGGCCCGTCCGCCGTGCTGACCTTGCTGGCCGAAGGACAGGTGAACGTCGGCCGACTGCACCTGGAGGGACGCCGCTCCAGCAGCCGCATCGGCGAGCTGGTGCAGGCCGCCATTCACGTGCCCGACGGCACCCGCAGACAGCCACCCCCCACCACCGAGGCCGGCCTGCCCGTACGGCCCGCCTCCCCACCGGTCGGCGGCAACGCCGTCCGGCCCCCGCGCCCGGCCACCGGGGAGGCCGCGACGGAGTAGACCGCACGCCACACCGCACAACAGTTCAACACCGGTCCGACATCGCGATGGGGCCGGCAGCAAGTCCGAAAGGAACGACCCGTCATGGCGAACACCGAAACCTCATTGAAGGAAGCGCTCGCGTCGATCGAGGGCGCGACGGGAGCCGCGCTCGTCGACTACACCAGCGGGATGGCACTGGGCACGATCGGGGGCAGCAACAGCTTCGACCTGAACGTGGCGGCCGCCGGCAACACCGACGTCATCCGCGCCAAGCTGCGCACCATGGAACACCTCGGCCTCAAGGACGAGATCGAGGACATCCTCATCACCCTGGGCAGCCAGTACCACCTGATCCGGCTGCTCAAGAAGCAGAACGGTCTCTTCCTGTACCTCGTCCTGGACTCCGGACGCGCCAACCTCGCCATGGCCCGCCACCAGCTGAGGAAGATCGAGGCCGAACTCGAGGTCTGAGCCCGGTCGGCACCACGATGCATACCCGCCTTCCCGCCCCTTCCCGGGGCGGGATCGGGTCTGCACACCCCCGCATACCCGAAAGTAACATGCGGGCATGACCTCACTTCCCGAGCGTGCCGGGCGGCGCTGCCACACCGTCGTCAACCCCTTCCACTCGACCGTCTACTTCCAGCCCGACTACGGGCGGGAGCTCGAGCGGCTGGGGGTCGAGGACCGGGGCGCCGACTACTTCGTCAGCCGGGCGGCGGCGTTCGGCCGCGTCGGCGCCGGAACCGTCACCGCGACCTTCTTCAACTTCAAGTACGACCTGGTCGCCCGTTATCTGCCCGCCGCCTGGGACGTGATCTCCCCCGAGGACGCGCTGGCGGCCCGGCTGCGCGCCGCCGACAGCGTGCTGCGGCGGCTGCTCGGCGACGACGCGGTGTCCTCGAAGGAGATGGCCGAGGCCGCGGAGCTGGCGCTGCGCGCGACGGAGGCGTGTTCCCGCGCCGCCCGCCCCCTGTACGCCGCGCACGCCGACCTCCCCCTCCCCGACGCCCCGCATCTGGCCTACTGGCACGCCGCCACGCTGCTGCGCGAGCACCGCGGCGACGGCCATCTGATGACGATCCTGGGCGCCGGGCTCGACCCCGTGGAGGCGCTGGCCAGCCATACGGCGAGCGGCAGGGGCATGTCCCCGAAGTGGATCCTGCGGTCGCGGGGCTGGTCGGCTGAGGAGTGGGCGGCCGCGCAGGAGCGGCTTCGGGAGCGCGGACTGCTGGCCGCCGACGGGGAGTTGACGCCGGCGGGCACGGAGCTGCGCAAGGCCCTGGAGGACGAGACGGACCGGCTGGACCGGGCCCCGTACGAGCACCTGGGGGCGGCGGGCGTGGCGCGGCTGACGGAGCTGGCGGAGTCCTTCACGGGCGCCGTGATCGCGGCGGGCGGGTTCCCCGCGGACCTCATAGGCAAGCGCTGAGCGGCATCGGCAGGCGCTGAGCGGCGGCGGCGGGGTTTGCCGGTGGCGCCGGTGGGATACCCGCGTCTACGAGCACGATCCGCCGCCTCCCGACGGCGCCCGAACCGCACGCCGAGCACGCCGGCGACCGCCCGTGCCCCGCGTCGCGTACGGCGCCCGGCGACGACTTCCGGTCGGTCGCGCCCACCTCTGTCAGTGCCACCTGCCACAATGCAGATCGCAGCGCAGACAGGAAAGCGGAGCGTGATCGTGACGACGTCCATCGAAGGCAGGATCGCCGAGGAGCTCGGCGTACGGGAGCGGCAGGTGAGGGCCGCCGTCGAGCTGCTCGACGGCGGCTCGACCGTGCCCTTCATCGCGCGCTACCGCAAGGAAGCGACCGAAATGCTCGACGATGCGCAGCTGCGCACCCTCGAGGAGCGGCTGCGCTATCTGCGGGAGCTGGAGGAGCGGCGGGCCGCGATCCTGGAATCGGTCAAGTCCCAGGGCAAGCTGGACGAGGCCCTGGAGGCCCAGATCCTGGCCGCGGACTCCAAGGCCCGGCTGGAGGACATCTACCTCCCCTTCAAGCCCAAGCGCCGTACGAAGGCGCAGATCGCGCGAGAGGCCGGGCTCGAGCCGCTGGCCGAGGGGCTGCTCGACGACCCGTCCGTGGAGCCGCCGGCCGCCGCGGCCGCCTTCGTCGACGCGGAGAAGGGGGTCGCGGACCCCGCCGCCGCACTGGAGGGCGCGCGGGCCATCCTCACCGAGCGGTTCAGCGAGGACGCGGACCTCATCGGCGAGCTGCGCGAGCGGATGTGGACGCGCGGGCGGGTGGCCACCAAGGTGCGGGAGGGCAAGGAGGAGGCGGGCGCCAAGTTCGCCGACTACTTCGACTTCGCCGAGCCGTTCACGGAGCTGCCCTCCCACCGGGTGCTGGCGATGTTCCGCGGCGAGAAGGAGGAGATCCTCGAGCTCGCCCTGGAGCCGGAGGAGCCCTCCGAGGAGGCGGGCCCCACCTCGTACGAGCGCAGCATCGCGCACCGCTTCGGCGTCGCCGACCGGGGCCGCCCGGCCGACAAGTGGCTGGCCGACACGGTGCGCTGGGCCTGGCGCACCCGGGTCCTGGTGCACCTCGGCATCGATCTGCGGCTGCGGCTGCGGCAGGCTGCCGAGGACGAGGCGGTGCGCGTCTTCGCCGCCAATCTGCGCGACCTCCTCCTGGCCGCCCCGGCCGGCACCCGCGCCACGATGGGCCTGGACCCCGGCTTCCGTACGGGGGTGAAGGTGGCCGTGGTCGACGCGACCGGCAAGGTGGCCGCGACCGACACGATCTATCCGCACGTCCCGCAGAACAAGTGGGACGAGTCGCTGGCCAAGCTGGCGCGGCTGGCGCGCGAGCACGACGTCGAGCTGATCGCGATCGGCAACGGCACGGCGTCCCGCGAGACCGACAAGCTCGCGGGCGAGCTGTGCGGCAAGCACCCCGAGCTGAAGCTCACCAAGGTGATGGTCTCCGAGGCGGGCGCCTCGGTGTACTCCGCCTCGGCCTTCGCCTCCCAGGAGCTGCCGGACATGGACGTCTCGCTGCGCGGCGCGGTGTCCATCGCGCGGCGGTTGCAGGACCCGCTCGCCGAGCTGGTCAAGATCGACCCCAAGTCGATCGGCGTCGGCCAGTACCAGCACGACCTGTCCGAGGTGAAGCTCTCCCGCTCGCTCGACACGGTCGTCGAGGACTGTGTGAACGGCGTCGGGGTCGATGTCAACACCGCCTCCGCCCCGCTGCTCAGCCGGGTCTCGGGCATCGGCGGCGGGCTCGCGGAGAACATCGTGGCCCACCGCGATGCTCACGGCCCCTTCCGCAGCCGCAAGGCGCTCAAGGACGTGGCCCGGCTCGGCCCCAAGGCGTACGAGCAGTGCGCGGGCTTCCTGCGCATCCGCGGCGGCGACGACCCGCTGGACGCCTCCAGCGTGCACCCGGAGGCGTATCCGGTGGTGCGGTCCATGGCCTCCTCGGCGGGCGACGACGTGGCCTCGCTGGTCGGCAACACGGCCGTGCTGCGCAAGCTCAGGCCGGAGCAGTTCGTGGACGACACCTTCGGTCTCCCCACGGTCACCGACATCCTCAAGGAGCTGGAGAAGCCCGGCCGCGACCCGCGGCCCGCGTTCAAGACCGCGACCTTCAAGGAGGGCGTCGAGAAGATCGGCGACCTGGCCGCCGGGATGATCCTGGAGGGCGTCGTCACCAATGTGGCCGCGTTCGGCGCGTTCGTCGACATCGGTGTGCACCAGGACGGCCTGGTGCACGTCTCCGCGATGTCCAAGACGTTCGTCAAGGATCCGCGCGATGTGGTCAAGCCCGGGGACATCGTGCGGGTGAAGGTCCTGGACGTGGACATCCCGCGCAAGCGGATCTCGCTGACGCTGCGGCTGGACGACGAGGCGGGCGCGGGGTCGGGCGGCGGCCGTGACCGCAACCGGGACCGGGACCGCTCCGCCCAGGACAACCGCGGCCGCCGCGGCGCCCCTCAGCAGCGTCAGGGCGGCGGCGGCCGGGGGCAGCGTGGCGGAGGATCCGGCGGCCGCGACGCGGCCCCGGTCAACGGGGCGATGGCGGACGCGCTGCGGCGTGCGGGGCTGCTGGACCCCAAGAAGAAGCGGTAGCGCCTCCCGGAGGAGGTTCGCGATGACGGCCCTGTGCCGTCGCGCCCTGGGCGCGGCGGCACAGGGCCGGTCCGTCAGAGTTCGGTGACGCGGCCGCCTTCGACCTGGAGGCGGCGGGTGGTGTGCACCGCGTCGAGCATCCGGCGGTCGTGGGTAACCAGCAGGAGCGTGCCGGTGTAGGAGGCCAGCGCGGACTCCAGTTGCTCGATGGCCGGCAGGTCCAGGTGGTTGGTGGGCTCGTCCAGGACGAGCAGGTTGACGCCGCGGGCCTGGAGCAGGGCGAGCGCCGCGCGGGTTCGTTCACCCGGGGACAGGGTGGCCGCGGACCGCAGCACATGGTCCGCTTTGAGGCCGAACTTGGCCAGCAGCGTACGTACCTCCGCCGCCGGCAGCTCCGGCACCGCCGCGCCGAAGGCGTCCAGCAGCGATTCACCGCCGAAGAACAGGGCGCGCGCCTGGTCGATCTCGCCGACCACCACGCCAGGACCGAGCGCCGCCGCGCCCGCGTCCAGCGGAAGGCGGCCGAGGAGCGCGGCCAACAGCGTGGACTTGCCCGAGCCGTTCGCTCCGGTGACCGCGACCCGGTCCGCCCAGTCGATCTGAAGGTCGACGGGGCCGAAGTGGAACTCGCCGCGCCGCACCTGGGCGCCGCGCAGGGTTGCCACCACCGCGCCCGAGCGCGGCGCGGCGGCGATCTCCATCCGCAGCTCCCACTCCTTGCGCGGCTCCTCGACCACGTCGAGACGCTCGATCATCCGGTCGGTCTGGCGCGCCTTGGCGGCCTGCTTCTCGGTGGACTCGACCCGGGCGCTCCGCCCGAGCTTGTCGCCGTCGGTGGCCTTGCGGCGGGCGTTCTTAACGCCCTTCTCCATCCAGGCGCGCTGGGTGCGGCCCCGGGCCTCCAGACCGGCGCGGGTGTCCGCGTACTCCTCGTAGCGCTCGCGGGCGTGGCGGCGGGCGGTCTCGCGCTCCTCCAGATAGGAGGCGTAGCCACCGCCGTAGAGGTTCACCTGCTGCTGGGCGAGGTCGAGTTCGAGGACCTTGTCGACCGTACGGGCAAGGAACTCGCGGTCGTGGCTGACCAGCACCGTGCCGGCGCGCAGCCCCTGGACGAAGCTCTCCAGACGGCGCAGCCCGTCCAGGTCCAGGTCGTTGGTCGGCTCGTCCAGCAGGAACACGTCATAGCGGCTGAGCAGCAGCGAGGCGAGCCCGGCGCGCGCCGCCTGGCCGCCCGACAGGGCGGTCATCGGCCGGTCCAGGGAGATGTCGAGCCCCAGCGAGGCAGCGACCTCGTCGGCGCGCTCGTCCAGGTCTGCGGCGCCGAGCCCGAGCCAGCGCTCCAGGGCGGTGTTGTAGGTGTCGTCGGCGCCCGGCGCGCCGTCGACCAGCGCCTGGGTGGCGTCGTCCAGCGCGGCCTGGGCGGCGGCCACGCCCGTACGCCGGGCCAGGAAGTCCCGTACGGTCTCGGCCGGGCGTCGCTCGGGCTCCTGCGGCAGATGGCCCACGGTGGCATGCGGCGGGCTGAGCCGCACGGCCCCGTGCTCGGGGTCGGCCAGCCCGGCCAGCAGCCGCAGGAGAGTCGACTTCCCGGCGCCGTTGGCGCCGACGAGACCGATCACCTCGCCGGGCGCCACGACCAGATCGAGACCGGAGAACAGCGTGCGGTCGCCGTGGCCCGCGGCGAGGTCCTTGGCGACAAGAGTGGCAGTCATCAGAGCGCCGATCCTAACCGGAGCGATGCGCTCGGCCATCGCACTGTTTTCCGGGAAGCCAGTCAGCGGCCCACCGGGGCCACCAGGACGGTGCTGGAGGTGCGGGCGACCACGAAGGCGTCCCCCCGTACCACCCGCGCGTCCAGCGGGATGCGATGGACGCCCGGCTCCAGCCGGCCGTCGAACAGATCGTGGGTGCGGAGGCGGCCGAACCGGTCGAGGCGGTGGGCGACGAGCCGCACCCGGCACCGGGCGACGACCTCCAGCACCGCCTCGCCGCCCTCGGCCCTGAGCCCGGCCAGCCGCCGCTGCTCCTGGGGGGAGCGGTCCAGGGCCTGTTCGATCCGGGCGACGAGGAGGGGGACGATCGGGGCCGACTCGGCCACGAAGACCACGCCTGCGCCCGCCGCCGCGAACGCGTCGCGCACGGCGGCGCGCTCCTCGGGGCCGACCGTCCGGCCGAACGCCACAACGCCGTATCCGCGCAGCTCGTCGGCGTGGGCGGCCGCCGCGTCCCGGGAGATCTCGGCGCCGATGCCGATGGTGCGCAGCGCCGCGGCGAGCTTGGCGAGGAAGGCGGCGCGCTGCCCCACGAGCAGCACCCGGCGCCCCGCCGGGGCCTCCAGGGCCAGCAGCCGCTCCAGCTCGGCGCGGTACTGCCCGCCGTGGAAGCGGTACGGGCCGAGGTCGGGGTAGATGTCCGGGGTGTCGTCGGTCTGCCAGGCGAAGTCGCGCCAGACGACGTCCGGTCCGTCGCGCTCGATGACCGCCGTGACCACACCGCACTCCAGGCCGACGCATTCGGGGCAGCCGTAGAGGACGCGGCGGCCGGCGGGCAGCGGCGCCTCGGTCTCCAGCAGCAGACCGCGCACCTGGGCGGTGAAGATGGTGGGGCCGAGGTCGGCGGCGAGCGGTGAGACCGCGTCGAGGTCGGCGAGGCGCGACAGCAGCGGTCTGCCGTCGACGATGAAGTCCAGGAAATCGCGGTGTATCTGGTACGCGCCCTTGGACAGCACGCCGCCGGCGCGCATCGCCGGCGCGAGGCCGAAAGTCGCGTACTCGGAGGTCATGGCCCAAGTATTCCCATATCGGGGCACTGTCACCGCGCAGCACGCTCCGGCGACAGCGCACCCCAGGGCGTAACACCCCGGGGCGTAGCCTCCGGGCATGACGAGCGATGCGATAGTCGTCGGCGCCGGGGTCATCGGCCTGACAAGTGCCATCGTCCTGGCCGAGAGCGGCCGGCGGGTAGCGGTGTGGAGCCGGGACCCGATCGGGGACACCACCTCGGCGGTGGCGGGCGGGCTGTGGTGGCCGTACCGCGTCGAGCCGGAGGAGAAGGTGGGCGCCTGGTCCCTGCGCACCCTCGGCGTACTCGCCGAACTGGCCGCCCGACCCGGGGAGACCGGGGTCCGGATGGTCGACGGGACGCTGGCGGACACCGGCCTCGGGGACCTCGGCCCCTGGGCCGCCGAGGTGCCGGGGCTGCGCCCGGCGCGCCGCGAGGAGCTGCCGGAGGGCTGGGGCCACGGTCTACGGGCGCGGGTGCCGGTGGTCGACATGCCGACGTATCTCGGGTATCTGCGGCGGCGTCTCGAGGCGGCGGGCGGCACCGTCGAGCAGCGCGCCGTGGCCATGTTGGCCGAGGCCGCGCGGGAGGCGCCGCTCGTCGTCAACTGCACCGGCCTCGGCGCCCGCGATCTGGTGCCGGACGCCGAGGTGCGCCCGGTGCAGGGTCAGTTGGTGCTGGTGGAGAACCCGGGCGTCGACGAGTGGTTCGTTGCCGCCGACCCCGGCTCGGCGGACACCCTGTACGTACTGCCCCAGCCGTACGGGGTGATCCTCGGCGGCACCGCCCGGGAGGACGTCTGGGATCCGACGCCCGACCCGGCGACGGCCGAGGCCATCGTGGCCCGCTGCGCGCGCGTCCATCCCCGGCTGGCGGACGCGCGCGTCATCGGGCACCGGGTGGGGCTGCGCCCGGCCCGGTCGCGGGTGCGGCTTGAGGCGGACACCGCGGTGGGCGGCGTTCGCCTCGTCCACAACTACGGACACGGCGGGGCGGGCATCACCGTCGCCTGGGGCTGTGCGGAGGAAGCGGCCGAACTGGTCAGCAGTCGTTGACCGGCTGTCCCTCGGTCAGGTGGTAGGTGGCGCGGCCGTCGAGGAGCAGCGGCACGAGCGCGCGCAGCGACTGGCGCAGCGGTACGAAGGCGCCGTCCGCGCCGCCGTGCCGGGGGCGCACCGTGACGCCGTGCAGCGCGAGCTCGTCCTTTACCTGCGCGTACTGTCCGGCGTCGAGCAGATAGCCGCACGGCGGGTCGGCGAGGGTTTCCTCCGGGCCCGCCGGGTCGTTGTCGCCGCCGCCGAGGTAGACGGGGCCGCGGTCGGCGTAGCCGGTCAGCCGGGCGCGGGTGGTGGCGGCCTCGATACGCCCGCGCCGCTCGCCGGTGAAGGCGAAGGCGCCGTCGAGCGCGGCGAGTTGGGAGCCCACCCGGCGCCGGTTGTTGACCGCGGGGTCGGCCTTCTCGGCGTCGGTGAGCGGGTCGACGCGCGTCTCGACGAGCAGGCCGACGGAGTGCTTGACCCCGGCGGTGTTGCGCAGGATCCGCTCCTGGCCGTCGCCCGCGACCTGTTTGACGGGATCGCCGGTTTCCGGGTCGGTCCAGATGCCGTAGACGCCGGTGCCGAAGCCCGCCTGCTCGGCGTGCGGCCGGACGTAGGAGTCGGAGAGCGTACGCGCCTCCTGGTGCACGGGGTCCGCGGTGTTGAGGTTCCGCGGCCACAGCGCCAGCAGGTCCTTCATGTAGTACGGGACGGTGGCCCCGTACTCGTGGAGGTCGTAGACGGTGTCGGGCCGCCAGTCGCGCAGGACGGCGGCCGTCGCGCGGGACTCCGCGGTCTTGAGGGCGATGTGGTCGCGGTTGATGTCGACGCCCTCGGAGTTCTCACGGGTGTCGGCGGCGCGGCCGTCGGGGTTGGCGGTCGGGATGACGAGGACGTTGCTGCGCTCCAGGAAGCGCTTGGTCCGGGCGTCCTTGGCGTAGGCGAGGTCGCGGACGGTGGACAGGCAGGCCTCGCGGCCGGACGGCTCGTCGCCGTGCTGTGAGCAGATGAGCAGCAGCGTGTTGGCGTTCGCGGCACGGGCCGGGGCGGCGGGCGCGCCGATCCGCACCAGGCGCAGCGGGCGGCCCTGCGCGGTGGTGCCGATGCGGTCGACGGCGACGCGCGCGCTCGCGGCGTCGACCGCGGCGAGGAAGCGCGCCTCCTCCGGCTCGGTGGTCCAGCGCGCGCCGTCGCTGGTCTCGAAGCCCGTGCGGGGCTTCGAGGTTCCGGCGTGGGCGGGCGCGGCGAGGAACGACGTGGTCAGCAGCGCGACAGCGCCGGCCGCCGCGGCGCGGAGCAGGGGGATGCGGGAGATCGCGGATGACACGGAGTGAGGTCTCCTTGGGTGAGGGGGCCGGAGTCTGTTACTGGGGCAGCCGGGACTGGTGGCGCGGCTCGGGTACGCCCTTCAACGGGGCGGCGTCGGGCGAGGCGGTGGCGGCGTCGGCCGGGGTGCCCGCGGTGGCCCGGGCGAGCGCCGGGGCGCCGCCGGTCAGGGGCAGCCGGGCCTGGGTACGGGCCAGGTCGAGCGTGACCGTGGGCTTGGTGTCCGCCGGTTCGATCAGGCCCGCGTCCGTACCGGCGACGATGAGGGCCAGTCGGTGGCCCGCGGGGACGATGTGGTCCGTGGCGGCGAGGTCGAGGGTGATGGTGTAGGGCTTGCCGGGGGTCAGCGGCTGGCCCTTCCCGTCGTCCGCCCAGTGGCCGAGGTCGGCCCAGCCGCGGCTGAGGACGGTGTAGCCGACGCTCGCCGTGTCCGCCTCGGTCCGCTTGAAGCAGCCGCTGTCGCCCGCCGTACCGCTGCCCCAGCAGGTCCGGTCGGCGAGGGTGCGGATGCCTTCGGCGTCGCCGGTGTAGTTGCGGATGGTGTCCGGGCCGAGGTCCACCACGACCGCGGACAGATGCGCGGAGGAGGTGGAGGGGGTCGTGGTGACCGTGACCGTGCCGGAGCCCGCGAGCCGCAGGTCCTTCGTCAGCGGCGCGGTGGCGAATCCGGCCTTGGCGGCCGTCGGCTGGTCGATCCGGGCGGCCCAGTCGGCCTCGCTCAGCCTCGGGTCGTCGGTGAACGCCTCGGTGGCGCCGGGCTCGGCCGGTTCGGTGCCGAGGACGCCGACGCCCGGGGTCTGTCCGGAGCGCGGCCGCAGCGTGGTCGGGCGGGTGCCGGCGGGCGGCCAGGAGCGGTCGGTGGCCCAGCGGTCGGGGGCGCGTTCGACATCGGCCATGGGCTCGCGCTCGATGCCGTTGTCGATGCCGAGCAGATAGTGGTCGAACCAGCGGTGCAGGGTGCTCACCCACTCCGCGCGGCGGAAGTCGAAGGGGTCGACGTGGCCGGTCTGCGAGAGCCAGATCTTCCGCTCCACGCCGGCGTCGGCGAGCGCGTTCCACCACTGACCGAGATGTTTGGTACGGACGTTGAGGTCCTGCATCCCGTGGACGGCGAAGACGCTGGCGCGCACCTTGTCGGCGCCGGGGACGTAGTCGCGCCCGGTCCACAGGTCGGTCCAGTCGCCGTTGCGCGGGGCGCCGTCGACGAGTTCCCGCTGTACGGCGGCGCAGCGGGCGTGCGCGTCGTCGCTTTCGACGCCGTCCGAGAGGCCGTCGGGGCCGCTGTCGAAGAGCGGGGCGCCCTTGGCGAAGTAGTAGTCGTACCAGGAGGAGATGGCGCTGATCGGCACGATGGTCTTCAGGCCCTTGACGCCGGTGGCCGCGACGCCGTTGGCGACGGTCCCGTCGTAGCTCTTTCCGATCATGCCGGTGGCGCCGTTGGACCAGTCGGCCGCGACGGTCGCGGTGCCGGTGCGGGTGGTGTAGCCGGTGGCCCGGCCGTTCAGCCAGTCGACGACGGCCTTGGCGGACTGGATGTCGGAGCGGCCGCCGACGTCCACACAGCCGTCGGAGCGGTTGGTCCCGGCGAGGTCGACCAGGACGGTGGCGTAGCCGCGCGGTACGAAGTAGTTGTCGTAGAAGAGCGGGAAGAGGACCGGCTTGCCGGCCGCGTCATAGGTCTTCCGCTGGCTCTCGTTGCCGCGTCCGCAGCAGGAGTAGTACGGGCTCGCATCCATGATCACGGGGATCCGGCGGCCCTGCTGGGCGGGTTCGCCGGGGCGCACTATATCGACGGCGACCCGGTCGGTCCTGCCGTCCGAGTCGCCGTCAAGTCCGGTGTCCACCCATACGGATTCGCGGATCGCCTTGTCGTATGAGTAGACCGGTCTGCTTTCCCGCTCGGCGGCCTGGGCCGCCGGTGTGCCGAGGGGAGGTATGAATGTCGCTGCGAGGGCCGCCAGGGCGGCGGCCGCCAGTGGTCGGAGCACGGTCCGTTTCCTTGCGTGGCGGGGCTTCCGCATGGAGAGCAGCACGGGCGGACCGTAGCGCGAGTCAACTCCCGTACAGAAGAGGGCACTCCGATCTCTGTGGGGCCGAGGTGGCCGCTGATGTCGACCGGATGTCGATCGTGTGTCGCCCGGGGTGATGGACAGGAGGGGGCCTCGGCGAGTACCTAGGGTCTGCAGTGATCGTTCTCCCCGACGAGTTGGAGGACCCGTGCGTCACAGACTCACCGTCCCGAGCGCGGCCGCCGCGTGCCTGCTGCTGGCGATCCCGGCCTCGGCTGCCGAAGCCACCCCGGGCGCGCCCGGTATCGGGGACTCGTACTACCCCGACTACGGCAACGGCGGGTACGACGTCTCCCACTACGACCTGCGGCTGACCTACCAGCCCACCACCGACCGGCTGGAAGGCACGGCGACGGTCGTGGCCACCGCCACCCAGGACCTCTCCCGCTTCAACCTCGACTTCGCGCTCGAGGTGCGCGAGGTGCTGGTGGGCGGCAAGAAGGCGGCGTTCGCGACGAGCGGCGACCATGAACTGGAGATCACCCCGGCCGCCCCGCTCGACTCCGACCGCCCCTTCACCGTCGTCGTGCGCTACCGCGGCACACCCTCCAAGGTGCAGGTCAAGGGGTATACGGCCTGGCTGCGCACCCCGGACGGCGGGGTCGCGGCGAACGAGCCGGAGGCGGCGTGGTGGTGGTTCCCGAGCAATGACCACCCGCTCGACAAGGCCACCTACGACGTATCGGTCGCGGTGCCCGACGGGACCCAGGCGATCAGCAACGGCACGCTCCAGTCGACCACTTCACGGCTGGGCTGGACCCGCTACAGCTGGCGCTCCAACCGGCCCCAGGCCACCTATCTCGCCACCCTCGCCGTCGGCAAGTTCGACATCACCACCGACACCACCGCGAACGGCCTGCCGGTCATCAACGCGTACAGCAAGGACCTGGGCGACAACGCGGGCGCGGCGCGCGCGAGCGTCGAGCGGACGGCCGAGGTCGCGGACTGGCTCAGCGGGGTCTTCGGCCCCTATCCCTTCAACGCGCTGGGCGGCTATGTGCCCAACGTGGCGACGAGCTACGCGCTGGAGACCCAGACCCGCCCGTTCTACAGCCCCCGGCAGTTCGCGACCGGCTCGAACGTCTCGGTGGTGGTCCATGAGCTGGCCCACCAGTGGTACGGCGACAGCGTCTCGGTGAAGGACTGGCGCGACATCTGGGTCAACGAGGGCTTCGCGCGGTACGCGCAGTGGCTGTGGTCGGAGAAGGAGGGCGAGGGCACGGCGCAGGAGCTCGCGGACTATGTGTACACGCAGCATCCGGCCGAGGACGCGTTCTGGACGGTCAAGCCGGGCGACCCGGGGCCGGACAACCAGTTCCACGCGGCGGTGTACGACCGCGGGGCCATCGCGCTGCAGGCGCTCCGCAACGAGGTCGGTGACGAGGACTTCTTCGCCATCCTCAAGGGGTGGCCCACGGAGCGGCGCTACGGGAACGGGTCGGTGCGCGACTTCGAGGCGTACGCCGAGAAGGTCTCGGGCCGCCCGCTCGGGGGCCTCTTCGACACCTGGCTGTTCACCGGGTCCAAGCCGAGCGCGCCGGCCGCGCGGGCGAACGGTATCGGGGCGGGCACGGACGCGGGCGCGGCGGCGCGGCCGAAGTCATGGCGGGCGATCCACGCGACGGACACCGTCCACGCGAGCCGCTGACGTCCGCCGGGCGAGGCCCCTGCCGGGCCTCGCCCTTCGCTCAGTGCTACGGCTACGGCTACGGCTACGGCTACGGCTACGGCTACGGCTACGGGGACACGGTGCCGCGGTACACGTAGTGGGCGCCCTCGGCGGGGCTGAGCTCCACCAGGGCCATGGGTTTGCCCTTCGGGTTCCCCCGCTCGTCGAAGGCGATCAGCCCGCTGAGGCCGGGCAGCTCGGACCGCTTCCCGATCTGCAGCAGCATGTTCCGCACGCCCGCCGCATCCACCGCTTCCTTCCCCTGCGGAGCCTCCGCCAGGCGGGCGGCCTTGCCCAGGCAGAGCACCGCGTCGTGCCCCATCATCGCCTGGCCGTTCTGCAACTCCTGGTCGCCGCCGAATCCGGCGTCGTGGTACGCCTTCCGGAAGGCGGGGTAGGGGTTCTCGCCGCGGCGCGGATAGATCTTCGCCACGGCGTCGGGGTGGGCGTAGGCGGTGTAGAGAACCTTGATGCGGCTGTGCTTCCAGCGGGTGAGCACGTCACCGGCGACCGCGAGCCCGTCCTTCGCCGTGGGGTCGAAGAAGACCCCTATCGTGCTGGAGCCGGAGAGCACCGTGAGATCGCACCGCCTGCCGGGCGCAGTCAGGGCCTGGAGGAAGTACTTCAGCTCCCGTCCGCGGCCGGCGAAGTAGACGGCCTTGATCGACCGTTCCGGGAGGCAGATGGTCTCGGCGATCGAGGCGAGGGCGGTTTCGGTCGAGGTGCTGCCGGAGACGAAGGAGTGCCCCTCCCCGGTCACCAGCTTCACCCCCTCGGCGCGCCGCGCCCGGTCGAAGTCCTGGTCAAGGGTCTCGTTGTACGAGTCGTCGTGCTTGATGTCCTTGACGACCTCGACCCGGAAGCGAGGGTCGTCGTCCTGCCGGCCCTTCAGGTATTTGGCGGCGATGGCGGTCTGGTCCCGGTTGGGCGAGGACACCCGGAAGAACACCGGCTTATCGGTGGACAGCCCGTCGGCCGCGACCGTCGCGCCGACCATCGGGATCTCCGCCTTGCGCAGCGCGTCCACGGCGGACTTCGTGGTCTCCAGGCTCTGCCCGAAGCCCGCGACCCCCACCAGTTTCTCGTCCTTCGACATTCCGATCAGCTGGTCCACGAGCGGCCGCCACTGCTCGCCGCCCTGTCCGCTGTTGGCGAGCAGCAGCTTGAGCTGCGGGGTACGGCCGTGGCCACTTTCGGCGTCGTTGAGCTCGCGCTGCGCCAGATACGCCCCCTCGATGGCCTCCCGGACCACCTCCGGCCCGCGGTCGTTCGCGCGCGGCCCGCCCTTTCTGCTCGTCATGGACTCGGTGTAGGCGATCGTGACCCAGGGGTCGCCCGACTCCTCCACCCTGCGGTTCTCGGCGCGGATCTTCCCGCTGACCTCCTTGAGCTCGGGGCTGAAGACGTACGAGCCGTCGCTCACCCCGACGCACTCCCCGCCCGGCCCCCGCTTCCAGACCCCCTCGGCACAGCGCGCGGGCCCGGAGTCGCGGAGCCACCACACTCCCGCCGGCACGAGGCAGATGACGGCGGCCAGGGCCACCACGGCCCACAGACCCCGCCGGGACGGGGGTCTCGGTGGCACGTACACTCTGCCGCTCACCACGGTTTCCCTTCGTACTGCGCCGCCTTCGCCAGCAGCGTGCGGTCCCAGCTCACGCTCTCGGTGTGCGCCGCCAGCGTCCTGAAGCGGGCGGCGATCTCCCCGTACAGCTCGGCGTACAGATCGCCGAGCGGATCGCGGTACGGGTCCCCGACCCGGTCGGTGGCCGGGGCCGGCCGGGGCTCGGGGCTGATCCAGCTCGCCGCCAGCAGCCGGGTGACGGTGCGCAGCCGGCTCTCTATCTCGCCCTCGTTCAGGAAGTCGACCAGCGCCTCGTAGCGCTCCCAGGGCGGCCGGTGGGGGGCGTCGGGGCGGAGCGGGCGCAGCGGCGCCCGGCGCAGCCGGCACAGCTCGGCGCACCAGTCCTCGGCGGCGATCAGGCCGAAGCGCTCGTTCAAGTAGCCCGCCGCGGCGGGCAGATCGCCCAGGGCGAGCGCGTGGTAGGCGGCCAGGCCGGGCTTCCCCGCCTCCTGGGCCTGGGCGCGCAGCGCGGTGTGGGTGGCGTCCCAGCCGTCCGGGCCGGACGCGCCCCGGGTGGGGTCCAGCGCGGCCAGTTTGCGCAGCAGTAACAGGCGCAGCACCGGGTGCAGGGTCTCGGTCCGCCCGTCGGCGGCCCGGTCGCCGGTGTCGATGTGCATCGTGCAGAGCACATCCGCGCAGAAGTCGTCGAACTCCTTCTGCACCGCCGCGTTGGCCTCGCCCCACAGCTGTCCGGCGGCGCCCGCGTGGGCCAGGTCGACCGACGCGGCCGCGCGGGTGAGCGCCCGGACCAGCTCTCTGCTCGCGTCAATGGGCAGCAGTCGGTTCACGAGGCCGTCCACCAGCTCCCCGGACGGATCGAGGACCCGCCGCAGCCGCTCGTCCCAGTCCGTGGTGGGGCCGGCGCCGAGCAGCGCCTCCAGCACCGCGGCGGTGGCGGCGGGCTGCCCCCGGGTCAGCTCGTACGCCGCCCAGCCGAGCCATTTGACGCCGCTGTCGACCCGCGGCGCCCGTACGTCACGCCCTGCCGCCCGCAGCACCTCCTTCGCCTGCCGCTCGACTTCGAGCCGGCGCAGATCGCGCAGCTGGCCGATGCCCAGCCCCCTGACGACCTGGGTCGGCCGGAACTCCTCGCCGCTGTCCCAGCGCCCCGGATACGCGCCAGGCTGCGGCGCACCGCCCCACGCGTGGTCCTCGAACACCCGCGGGTAGCTGCCCGCGGCGGCCACGACCACCAGCGGGTCGGGGTCGTCGGCCTCCCGGCGCGCCTCCAGCAGGTGCTCGAGGAAGTCGCTGCCGAGGGTGGAGTCGACGTTGTCGAGCAGCACCAGACAGCGCGAGGTGCGCCGCCGGTCGCCGCCGCGGGTCCGGTAGGCCCGGCGCAGATCGTCCAGGAAGGCCGCGAAGAGCACCGCCTCGGCCCGTTTGCGCTCCTCGTCCTCGCCGGCGCCGTAGCGCTGGTTGAGTTCGAGGAGGAAGGTGTCGTGGGACTGCTGCGGCGCGGTGCGGCGGATCCGGCGGAGCCGCCGGCGGGTGCGCAGCCGACCCCAGCCGCGCTGCCAGTCGGGCAGCAGCGGCAGGGCGGCGCCGACCAGCCCGGGCGCGCCGACTGCGGTGGCCACGGCGTCCGCGAGCCGCCCCAGCACCTCCAGGCGGCGGCTCTCCGAACCGGCCAGCGCGTCCGCCATGTCCCGTACGGCGGTGTCCCGGTCGATCCCGTCCACCTCGGCGGCCACGGCCATGACGAGCAGGCCGAACGAGGGAAAGTCCAGCTTGGGGAAGTCGGCCTTGCGCGCGTTGAGCCGGAAGACCAGGCCGGTGAGCGCGTCGAGCGGCTTGCCGCCCTTCTGGCCGAGGTCGGCCAGGTCGAGCCGGGCGACGGGCGCGCGCTCGGCCCATCGCTCCAGGTGGCGCAGCAGGGTGGTCTTGCCGCTGCCGCGCGGGCCGAGCAGCAGCGTGGCGTCGAGCTGCGGCCCGGGTGCGCGGGGCCGGGCCGGGGCCGGCCCCCCCCCCCCCGCCCACGCGCCTTTAATCAGATTGGAATAGCACAACAAGGAAAAACAATCACCAAAGAAATAAACTGTGGTTTGG
>NZ_JBSFMM010000032.1:0-63779 GCF_053599555.1 Streptomyces sp. NPDC000941 | reverse complement strand
GGCCGGCGCGCTCACCGCCGCGCGGGCCGTGCCCGCCGTCCTGCCCGTCGGCGCGACGGCCGTCGGAAGGGCGTTGCTCGGGACGGACGCCGTGCCCGCCTGGTCCCGGGATCTTCCGCGCGGCGGAACCCGGCGTCACCCCCTGGCCACCGCAACCCCGGAGGCGGTCTACTTCCCCGCCTGCGTCTCGACAATGTTCGGACCCGCCGACCCCCAGGCCGGGCCCGGCGTCAGGGACGCCTTCCTGACCCTGTGCGAGCGGGCCGGGGTCCGCGTCCTGGTGCCCGAGCAGATCGCCTCCTTCTGCTGCGGCACCCCGTGGAAGTCGAAGGGACTGACCGACGGCTACGCCGTGATGCGGGAGCGGGTCGCCCGCGCACTGCGATCGGCGACGGGCGACGGGGCGCTGCCCGTCGTGGTCGACGCCGCCTCCTGCACCGAGGGACTGACGCACCTTCTCGCGGCCCAGGAGATCAAGGTGATCGACGCGGTGGCGTTCGTCGACTCGAAGGTTCTCCCGCGGCTGCCCGCCGCCCGGCGCATCCCCTCGCTCGTCGTCCACCCCACCTGCGCCTCCGCACAGCTCGGTCTCGGTCCGGCACTACTGCGCGTGGCCGCTGCGGCCGCCGAGGATGTGATCCGGCCGGAGGAGTGGCGTTGCTGCGCCTTCGCCGGGGACCGGGGGCTGCTGCATCCGGAGCTGACTGCCTCCGCGACCGCGGCCGAGTCGCGCTCCCTTCGGACCGTGCGCGCCACGGCTCATGTCTCGGTGAACCGCACCTGCGAACTCGGTATGACGCGGGCGACCGGGCATCCCTACCGGCACCTGCTCGAAGTCCTCGAGGAAGTCACCCGCCCGGTCCTCGCCTGAACAGCGGCACGTGCACCCGCACCCATAGTTCTCGCACTCACGGGAGAGTCATGACGACCACCAGGTCAGCCCTCGTCACCGGAGGCGCCGGCGGACTCGGCGCGGCCGCCGCCGAAAGGCTTCGGGCCGAGGGGGTGAAGGTGACCACCCTCGACATCGAGGGCGCCGACGCCTGCGCGGACGTGACGGACGAACACGCGCTGGCTCACGTCCGCGATGAGATCGGACCGGTGGACGTACTGGTCAACTCGGCGGGAATCGTCGGACCCAACAAGCCCCTCACGGACACCACCGCCGAGGAGTGGCACCGCGTCCTCGGCGTCAACGTCCTGGGCACCGTGAACACCATGCGTACGTTCCTCCCCGGGATGCGCGACCGGGGTTGGGGGCGCGTGGTCAACTTCGCCAGCATGGCCGGCAAGGACGGCAACCCCAACCTGTCGGTCTACTCGGCATCCAAGGCCGCCGTGATCGCCCTCACCAAGTCGGCCGGCAAGGAACTGGCCACCAGCGGCGTACTGGTCAACGTCATCACCCCCGCGGTCATCGCCACCCCCATGAACGACAGCACGGCTCCCGACGTACTCGAGCACATCACCGGTCTCATCCCCATGCGGCGGATCGGTCGCCCCGAAGAGGTGGCGGAGCTGGTGGCGTTCCTCTCCTCGGACCGGGTCAGCTTCTCCACCGGCGCGGTCTACGACATCAGCGGTGGACGCGCGACCTATTGAGCACTGCGGGTGCCGACACATCATCCATGCAGCTCAGGTCGCATGCTGGTATGAGTGGAGGGTTCCGCCGAGTCGGTCTCGTCGGTCGATTTCAGGTGGGCGAGCCGGGCTTGTCGGGTGATGGGTTCCGGTACTGGTCGACGTGCCGACGTCGAAGAACTCGGTGCGAAGCGACTCCGAGAGCAGGTCCACGACATCCAGCCCGGCCGCCTCGGCCGCGTGGCGGGCGTCGTCGGGGCGGCGCTTGCGGCGCACCCTCTCGGCGAACGGCAGCGGCGGCTCGTCCTCGTTCTCGACGACCACCACAGCGGGGAGAGCGTCGCGGGGCACGGTCACGGTGTCTCCGCTCGGGGCAGTGGGCGGGACGACCGGCCGCAGCCGATTGCGGGCCAGGCAGGTGTCGAAGTCGGGAAGGAAACGCAGAGCGACGATCGGGCGGCTGTGCCGACAGGCCCTCCACGGTGCTCCCTGGGCTTCGCGCATGCCTGGCCGGAAGGAGAGGTGCCGGACTTGCCGTTCGATGCGGTCGTCGACGTGTCGAACGCAGACCAACTACCGTCGCTGGCGCTCGACTTGGTCGAGCCGGCCGGACGCGTCGTGTACATCGGGCTGGCCGGCGAGCCCACGGCTTGGTAGATGTCGCCGCGGCGGGCTCTTTCCCGGTCGGCGGGCCGGCCTGCGACCGGCTGGAGGCGGCGACCATCCGGTACGTGCGCGGCGAGCTGCTCGCGGCCGGCCTGGCCGACGACGCCGAGATCGACGCGCACTTGGCCGCCGCATGGCACGCATGCCTACTCCCTGTGGGTCACCGGACCGGGAAGCGGGTGCCCCAGGGTTCCTCTTCCAGGAGAAGCCCATTGGCCAGGTAGCTGATGGTGCGGTACCAGCCGGCCAGCACGAGGAGTTCGAGCAGCTGACCGTCCTCGTAGTGCGCTCGCAGACCGTCCCAGGCGGCCTGCGAGAGCCGCGCCGTGTCATGCAGTTCGTCGACCGCGCCGAGCAGTGCCGCGTGGTGGGGCGGCCATGAGACATGTGCCGCGGGATCGGTGTCGGCCGTCGCCTGAAGCTGTTCGGGGCTGAGCCCGGCCTGCCGGGCGAGGCTCGCGGCGTGTACGCCCCACTCGTAGGAACAGCCGCTGCGCGCGGTGACGCGGGCGATGACGAGCTCCCGGTCGATGGCGGGGAGGCTGCCGTGTCCCAGGAGCCCGGCTCCCAGGGCGAACATGCGTGAGGCCAGTTCCGGGTTGCGGTGCAGGACGCGGAACAACATGAGCGGCTCGTGCGGCGCGCCCGGGGGCATCCACCGGCGCAGCGCGTGGTCGACGGGGGCCGTGTAGGGCGGGGTGAGCGGTTCGATGCGTGTCATGCGATACCCCTGCTTCGATTTTCGAACCAGTATCATGCTTCGGTAAGCGAAGCGCAAGGAGTGGGGCATGGAAGCCAGAGCACCGCGACCGGGCGCGCCGGTACGGGGATCCGAGTCGGGCCGTCCCGTCATGGCCGCGCTCGATCTGCTCGGACGGCGCTGGACGATGCGCATCCTGTGGGAACTGAGCCAGGCACCGACAGAGACACCGACAGGCTTCCGCGAACTGCAGCGCCGCTGTGAGCGCATGTCCTCCAGCGTGCTCAGCACCCGCCTCGCCGAGCTGACCGACGCCCGCCTGCTCACCCCGCACGGCGACGGCTACCACCTCACACCGCTCGGCCGGGACCTCGTCGAGGCGCTGAGTCCGCTGGACACCTGGAGCCGACGCTGGGCAAGGGAAATGGACACCGCCACAACCCAGGGGTGATGCGTACGCGGCGCGGCTGGTGCGACCACGCGTCGAAGTTGTGGCGGGGCTCACCCCAGGAGAGGCGGCTCGACGACCGCGCCGAGCCGCTCACTGTCTGCCGGGATCAGCAATCCTCGCCGGCCGCCGAGCCGATGCTCTGCCCCCACGCCCTCAGACGCCGTGTGATGTGGCCAGTCCGTGGTGGCATATGAGGGTCGCGGCGATGGCTGCGAAGGCGGGAAAGTGTTCCGGCTTGCGCTCGTGACGGCGATGCATCTTTGAACGTCATCAGCGGCTTGCCGGTGCGGGTGCCGGCCGTGCGGGCGGCGTGCAGCGGGGCGCCCTCCAGGGGTGGGAGCCAAATACACCAGAAAGGGCCGTGGCGATTGTTCCCGCTGGTCAGTGGAGAGACAACATCCTTGGTGGACCTTCGGTGTTCGCATCAGACGCGAAGGCTTCGCGTCTGATGCGAACACGATCCGGCTGTCGAGGCGACTGGACAGCCGGCACGGCCGGTCCCGCGTGCCAGGCCGCGAGCGTCAGGACCAGGCCGCAGCCTCGTTTGCCATCCGCACGTCGTCCTCGACGGACACCCGGTCGTACGCCCTACTTCGGTGCCTGGAAGCCGCCGATCTTCTGCTCGAGCAGTTCGGCCAGCCGCAGCGGGGTGCGGTCCTCGAACATCGGACCGATGAGCTGTACTCCCACCGGCAGACCCTCGGAGGGCCGGCCCGCTGGTATGGCGGTGGCGGGCAGGCCGGGCATGGTGGCCAGACCAGCCCAGACAAGCTGGTCGAAGTACGGGTACTCGACGCCATCGATGTCGATCCGGCGTTCCAGTAGATCGGGGTTGTGGTCGTGCGGGAACGCGGGAGTCGGCGTGATCGGACACACCACGGCATCGAACTCGGCGAAGAGCTGCCGCCAGCCGTGACGGTGGAGCTCGCGATGGTTGTTCGCCTCGATCCAGTCGCGGTGGCTGAACACCATCCCGCGCAGCCGCGCCGCGTCGAGACTCTGGTCGTCTGCGCTCAGTCCGGCGGCGCGGGTCCGCAGCTGCTCGTACGCTTCGACGGGAAAACGCGCAACGGAGCCCGAGAACAGCAACTGCGTGTAGACCGTCGCGGCTTCGGCCAGGTCGGGCAGCAGCGGACTGTGCCGTTCGACGCGGGCGCCGCCGTCGACAAGTGCGTCGGCCACCCGGTTCACGCCCGCCCGCACAGCGGATCCGGTCGGAATGAACGGATGCTCGTCGAGGACCAGGACCCGGAAGTCGCCGAGCCGCTCGTGGCGTGCGGGCGGCAGCGTCAGGTCGTGCGCCACGCCCAGCGTCAGCGGGTCCGGTCCGGCCATGACGTCGAGCAGGAGCGTGAGGTCGCGGGCGGTGCGCGCCATCGGGCCGACGACGGCGAGGTCGAGGTCGACCGGCAATGCCGGAGTGGTTGGCGGGACCATACCGCGGTTCGCCGCCAGCCCGAGTGTCGGCTTGTGCGCGTAGACGCCGCAGAAATGCGCGGGGGTGCGCAACGAACCGCCGATGTCGGAACCGATGGACAGCGCGCCGAATCCGGACGCCAGGGCCGCCGCCGATCCACCGGACGATCCGCCCGACGTGCGAGCGTGATCCCACGGGTTGTTGGTGGTGCCATAGATCTCGTTGAAGCTCTGCAGATCTTGCAGCCCCAAGGGCACATTGGTCTTACCGAGCACAACCGCGCCGGCGGCCCGGAGCCGCGACACCTGTACCGCGTCCTCGACCGGCACAAAGTCGCGGTGCATCGGCATGCCCCAGGTCGTGGGCAGCCCGGCGATGTTGTAGGACTCCTTGACCGTCACCGGAATACCGAGCAGCGGCCGATCCTCGCCGCGGGCGCGCGCCTGGTCGGCATGGTGCGCGGCGGCCCGCGCACGGTCGAAGTCCGGCACGCAGATCGCGTTGATCACCTTGTCGTCCCGCTCGATACGGGCGATTGCCTCGTCGGTCAACTCCACCGATGTCACTTCACCGGCACGCAAGGCAGCCGCGAGTTCTTCGGCCGTCGGGAAATTCCACTCCATGAATCCGACCGTATCGGCCTCTGGAAGAGGTCATAAAATGCAGATTCGCACAACGGGATAGACGTCTCAACTCATCATGTTGCTCTCTGGCCGCAGAAAATTCGCCCGACCGCCGGCCATGGCGACGCGCGGCGGCCTGGCGCACCTACGGAGACTCCGCATACACGTTGACGACGAGGCGGAGGTGGTTCTGTCCCGTGATCAGGATGCGGTCGGTGGCCTTACGGCGACACGATCCGTTCCAGCGCTCCGCGATGGCATTCATCCGAGGCACTGCGAGCAGTGTCGCAATGACCCGCACGCTGATTGTCTGGAAGACAGCATCGAAGCTGTCGATCGACTCGGCGTGGTCGCCGAGGTCCATGAGGTAGTTGCGGGCTTGCTGGGTGATCCAGGGTCCGGTCGGGTGTTGGGTGCCGGGTGATGCTGGCGATGTGCACCCGCCGGGTGCCGTGGTTGATGAAGAACAGCACGAACCAGCGCCGCAGGAAGGCCGTATCGATGTGGAACAGATCGGTGGCTACGATCGAAGGTCAGGCGCGTGTGTGTGAGGTTTGCCGGATGCTGGAACCCGCCAGGTCCCCGGGTGTGAAGACAGCCGCGGCAATGCGGAGATGAGGTGGCAGCGCCGACCACAGCTCGTCGAGGAGGTCGCCGCTGGTCTCGGCAGTGGTGCGGATCTCTGTGAACGGGGCGCCGGTGGCGATCTCCTGTCCGTTCGAGTGGTAGGTCGTCATGAGCACTCCCTCGCTGGGAGGCAGGTCGCCGATGTGCAGAGTGAGCCGGTTGGTGGCGGTGCGGTCCCCGGCACTGTGTCGGGCGGCGCCGAACCAGGCTTGGCCGCCTTCGTGGTTGTCTGCGATCACGGTCAGGCGGGGGGTGAAGATCGGCGGGTCGGGTTCGTAGTCCAGTCCGTCCAGGGCCAGGAGCGGAGCCTGTCCGCGGGCGAGTCGGTCGGCGACGGTGGAGACCTGCTCTCCGTTGCCGAAGACCAGCCAGTTTGGACTCTGACGGGCGGCGACATAATGCCGTAGGTGGTCGTGTTCGCGTGCGTCGGAGGGCGCGACGATCAGTTCGCCTGCGGAGGTGCGGTGCAGGGTGCGGGCCTGGGAGGCGGAACTGCGCCCGGTGAGGAAGTAGGCGCCGAGCGCGGTGCCGTCGCCGGTGGTGCACCACAGCACGCCGCGACCCGGGTAGTCGTTGTCTGCCAGCACGTTTTTGAGCAAGTCCACCGTGGTTGCGCCCCTTTGGATGATGGCTTCGCGTCGCGAAGTCGGCGGTGACATCCAAGCGGATCAAGATGCATCCAGCACGCCCGCCGTATGGTCTCCTGACCCTTGCGTCTCGAGGGGATCATCGCGGAGCCCGATCCCGAGCCTGTTCTCATCGGTTGACGGCTTGGCGGTTGGGCTTCTGGGGCGCTTGTTGGGCCGGTAGCTGGGGCCGTTCATGATGACTTGGTGGCCGGCGTTGATCAGCCGGTCCAGGAGCGACTCGGCGACGACAGGGTTGGGGAAGCGGGGATACCCGTCGCTGGGTGCCCGGTTGCTGGTGATGATCAAGGACCGGCCTTGTCGCTCGGAGAGAAGTCGTCGAGGATGAGCAGGTCGGGGCGGATGAGTTCACGGATGCGCTTGTCCCAGGTGCGGTCCGCGTGGCCGCCGACGAGTTCGGCCAGGATCCGGCTGGTCCTGGCGAAGCGGACGTTGGCGCCCTGGCGGGCGGCCTGGTGGCCGAGGGCCCGGGCGGCGTGTGTCTTCCCGACGCCGACGGGTCCGAACAGGATGGCGGCCCCGCCGGAGTGGAGCCGGCGCAGGGCCGCGAGGCCGCGGATCTGGGCGGCGGGCAGTTTTGGGGCGCCGGTCTCCGGTTCCGGATCGGTCTCGGTGCCGGCGACCAGGATCCCCTTGACGGTGTAGCGGGCGTTGACCTCCAGCAGTTGGTCGATCACCTCCCGGCAGGCGTCGCCGGCCCGCGAGGCTTGGCCGCGGCACCAGATCGGCGTGCGCATCTGGAAGGCGGTCTTCTCGGGTGGGTAGTCGCGACAACGAGTCCGTCGGCGGCGATCACCAGGTCGTAACGGCCCTCGGTCGCAGGCCGACGGCCTGCCCCGGCTCCTTGCCGCGGGCGCGGCAGGCTGTCGGCGTACCCGAACAGTGGTACGCCGCCCCGACCTCCTACTTCACCAACCCGCACGCCGTGTACGGCCCTCACGACGACATCCCGGTGCCACCCGGCTCCGCGGTCCTGGACTTCGAGCTGGAGGTCGCCGCGGTCATCGGCCGGGAAGGCCACGACCTCACTCCCGAGCAGGCCCGCGACCACATCGTCGGATACACCGTCTTCAACGACTGGTCCGCCCGCGACCTGCAGTCCGTCGAAATGAAGGTCGGCCTCGGCCTCTGCAAGGGAAAGGACACCGCCACCACTCTCGGCCCCTATATGGTGACCGCCGACGAACTGGAGCCGTACCGCGACGGCGAGGGCTTCCTGCGGCTGGTGCTCAGCGCCGAGGTCAACGGCGAGGTCGTCGGCCAGGATCTGCTGTCCAACATGAGCTGGACGTTCGAGGAGATGGTGGCGTACGCCTCCCGTGGTACGTACGTGGTGCCCGGTGACGTTCTGGGCTCCGGCACCTGCGGCAACGGCGGCTGCCTGGCCGAACTGTGGGGCGTACGGGGCGAGCGGACACCACCGCCGCTCAAGCCCGGCGACACCGTCACCCTCACCGTGGAAGGCGTCGGAAGCGTGTCCAACACCGTCGCCCCCGGCGCCGATCCGGTGCCTCTTCCCACCGGCCGACACCGGTCCCGGGAACGGCCGTGAGCGAGCTGTCCCGCAAGAGGCTCCTGGGCCGGTCGTCGGCGTCACTCGGCAGAGGCCGGCGCCGCGGGCCGGCGGGCGGCCAGGGCGGCGCCGGTCAGGACCAGCAGGGTGCCGGTGACCGTGCGAGCGGTGACCGGCTCGGAGAGCAGCAGTACACCGGCCGAGACGGCCACCACGGGGGCCACGTAGGTGATGAACGCGGCGGGCGCGGGGCCCTGGGCGCTGATCAGGGCGGAGAACGCGGTGAAGCCCCCTGCGGTGCACGCCGCGCCCAGGCCGATGACCGCGAACAGGACCCGGTCCGTGACCTGCGGAGCGGGTTCCGTGAGCGCGGCCACGGCCAGCATGCCCGTGGTGACGGCCACGGGAGGGGTGCCGGGGAACAGCCGGTGCATCATGACGGCGCCCGCCGCGTAGCAGGCCGCAGCCGCCAGGACCAGCGTGGCACCCGCACCCGCGCCCGCCACTCCGAGCAGGACGACGACACCGAGGAACCCAAGAGCCGCATCGCCCCACGCCCCGCGCGCCATCCGCTCGCGCTTGCCCCGGAGGACACCCAGGCCCAGGATGAACAGCGGCTCCGTGGCGATCAGCACCCCGGCGAGTCCGGAGGACACCGTACGCTCGCCCACCGCGATGAGTGTGAACGGCACCGCGACCTCCACCACGGCGAGCAGCAGCAGCGGACGCCACCGTTTCCGCAGCAGCCGCGGAAGGTCCCGCCGCCATGCCACGGGCAGCAGAACCAGGGTCCCCAGGGCGACCCGCCCCGCCACCACGCTCACCGGGCCCAGCCCCTCCAGCGCCACGCTGATCAGGAGGTACGGCACCCCCCACAGCACGGACACGGTCATGAACAACAGCGGGCCTCGGCGGCTCGGCTCAGTCCGCCGGCCGTGGCCACACGGGTACGACGGCTGGAGAGCCTCCAGGTGATCACCGGTTATGGAGCGCGCGTCGATCCGGTCAAGGCGGGCTGGCCTGTGCAGGCCTTCGTCGTGCTGTCCACCAACGGCGTCCGCCAGTCCCATCAGACCGCCCACATCGCTCAGGCCGCACCGCACATCCTGGAGGACCACCGGGTCACCGGCACCGACGACCACATCCTGCGTGTGGTCGCGCGCGACATCGGGGCGCTCGAGCCGCTCATCGACCAGCTCAACGAACTGGGTAAACCCGCGACGTGTTTCGTGCTCTCGTCGCCCAAGGCGTGGGCCCCCGTCCCGCCTCCCGCCACGTCCGGCTGACCCCCGCCGGGTCCGCACCGAGCCCCAGGGCCGGCGGCACCGTGCCGGCCAGGCCGAGAGCGGCGAGCGGGAATCCGGACCGTCACTCAGGGCCGGGGAGTGGAGTCGGGAGAACGGGCGAGGTGGTCGAGGTCCTCGGTCGCCTTGGCCAACAGGTCCAGCATGGCGAGTTCCGCTCGGGCGGGGTCCTGGTCGCGTACGGCTTCGAGCACCACACGATGGCTGGGAACCGGGTCGTCGGCGTCACCGTGGGCGTGCACCATGCGGTCGCGCTCCCTGAGGCCCGGCTCCAGGAGCATGTCCATCCTCTGCAGCATCTCGTTGCCCGTGGCGGCGAGCAGTGCTCTGTGGAACGCCGCGTCGGCTTCGGCGGCGTCGCTGGACTCGGCGTGTGCCTGCCCCATGGCGTCGAGGGCGATTTCGAGGGCAACCAGGTCGGCGTCGGTGCGGTGCAGGGCGGCCCGGTGTGCCGCGGCCGGCTCGACAATGGAGCGCACATCAGCGAGATCGCGCAGCAGTTGACTGCCGTCGCCCGTCTCCATACGCCAGCGGATCACATCGGCGTCGAGGAGATTCCAGTGGGTTCGCTCCCTGACGAACGTGCCGCGCTTCTGCCGAGCGTCGATCAAGCCCTTACCGGCGAGGACCTTCAGCGCCTCTCGCATGACGGTCAGGCTGACGTCCAACTCGGCTCCGAGCGCGCCGATGTCCAGCGTCGCGCCTTCGGCGACCCGGCCTCCCACGATGCGCGTGCCCAGCTGATGTACGACCTGGCCGTGTACGCCGCGGCCGGAGTAGGACGCCATGGCGAATGCTCCCTGGTGTCGAGGAACTGATAGAGTCAATAGTTTATTCTATAGCTAAACATTAATTATGAATACATCTGGGTCGGTGGTCGGCCGCGTCTCACCAGGTACGGAAAGCACTCAGGCCAGGGAGCGCCTTGTGGGTCGGCCCGTATCCGAAGAAGGACGTGTCCTCGACCTCGTTGTCGCCGCCGACGATCCAGCCGTTCGGGTCGGGCCCGTCGGCGAAGTCGATCGCGATCGGGTCCCAGTACGAGATTCCCACCACCTTGCCCGTGTCGTGCATGGCGCGGAAGAACTCGCGCGTCCACCTCAGTTGCCCGTCGGGCGTGGCGCCGTAGTTCTCCGGACCGTCGGGGTCGAGGTGGTTCTGCGCGATCATGGTCGTCTCGCTCGCGCCGCTCGCCTTGAGCGTCCACGGCGCGCCTGTCTCCACCACCATGACCGGCTTCTCGCTCGCGGATCCGACCCAGCTCGCGAAGTTCGCCAGGGACGCGATCGACATGTTGGTCCAGAACGGGTACAGCGATACGCCCATGATGTCGTAGTCGAGACCGTTGGCCCGTGCGTTGTTGATCCAGTCCGTGTAGGCGGCGCGGTCCGGGGTGGTGAGGTGGATCACGATCTTGCTTGTCGGCGAGGTCGCCCGCACCGCTTTCGAGGCCGACTTCAGCAGGGCGAAGTAATCGGCCGGGCTGGTCCAGCGGCTCACGTCCGCGAGGGCGTTGTTGATCTCGTTGCCGATGGAGACGTACTGCGGGGTGACGCCCGCGCGCTTCATGGCCTGGAGAGAGCGGGTCGTGTAGTCGTAGATCGCCGACTCCAGCCGGCTCTGGGAGTAACCGTCCCAGTCCGCGGGCCTGATCTGCAGTCCCGGGTTGGTCCAGAAGCCGCTGTAGTGGAAGGACAGGAAGATCTTCATCCCCCGTGCCTCGGCGTCCCGCGCGTTCTTCACGGCGTCGTCGATGTCCTGCCAACCCGGCTGGAGCTGTTGCTTCTCTCCGCCGTTGGTCACGACGTTGCCGGGCTTGTTGTAGACGCGGATACGGGCCAGGTTGAACCCCTGCGGGGCGAGGATGTCGAGCACGTCCTTCTTGCGGTCGGCGCTGTCCGTGTACACACCGCCCGCGGCCGCGTTCATCCGCCGGTAGGTGATGTCGCCGCCGACCGGCATCGCGCCACCGGATCCCGGTGTGATGCGGGTGAAGGAGAAGTCGTCGGCTTGGAGCGTGCCACCACTGGAGTTGGACCAGATGCCGACGGTGCAGGAGGGGCTGAGCACCGAGACGATGAGAGTCACCCGGGTCCACTGCGGGGACTTGGGGAGGTCGAGGGTCTGGGACGTGTCACCGCAGGAGTACGCCTCCAGACCGGCGGAGGCCGCCCCGTCATTCTTGACCCAGGCGGAGAGCGTGTAGGTGCCGTGGGTCAGACCGGTCAGAGTCTGAACCGTGTTCACCGCCCACTGCCCGTTCGACGCGTGGACGAGACCGGTCCGTCCACTGTGGGGCATCGCGGTCTGTGTGTACGCGGAGTCCGCGGTGCCGATGTTCGTCCAGCCGGTCAATCCGCTTTCGAAGCCGGGATTCACCAGGAGGTTCGGTGCGCTCGCAGCGGAGCTCCGGGGTGCGGCGGTGAGCGTTGTCGCTGTGAGCAGCAGACCGACGCCGGTCGCCACCGCACCGCTTTTGCGGATATGCACAGGAACTACTCCTCGATGTGGGCCCCCGGCTCGTCCAGCCGGGTTCGAGCGAGCCAGGCGCGCGTACGCTTCCTGGCTGCTTGTCGGAGTGGGGCACGCCCCCGGAAGGGATCAGCTCTTGACAGCGCCCGCTGTGAGACCCTCCAGCAGCTGCTTGCGCAGGACGTAGAAGACCAGCAGGCTCGGCACCACGGCGAGTACGGACCCGGCGAGGACCAGGTCGTACTGGCGGCCGGTGGCGCCGAACACGACCTGCAGACCCATCGGGAGGGTGTAGTCGCCGGGGTCGCTGACGACGATCAGCGGCCAGAGGAGACTGTTGTAGCTGGTGAGGAAAGACCACACGCCCAGGGCGCCCAGCGCGGGCCGCAAGAGCGGGAACACGACGCGGCGGAACAGGCCGAACTCCGTGCAGCCGTCGACCCGTGCGGCATCCAGCAGGGCGTCGGGAACGGACTGTTCGACGAACTGGCGCATCATGAAGATGCCGAACGCAGGCGCCACCCAGGGCACGACCAGCGCGAAGTACGGTGTGGTCAGATGCGCTTTGGCGACCATGATGAACAGCGGTACGACGATGACCGCGAACGGCACGGCCAGCGAGCTGAACATGACATTGAACAGGACGTGCTGACCGCGGAAGCGGTACTTGGCGAAGGCGAAGCCGGCCAGAGAGCACAGCCCCACAGCGGCCACGGTGGAGATCAGCGCCACGACGGTGCTGGTCAGCAGCCAGGTCCAGAACGGGTAACCGTCCAGCAGTCCCCGGTAGTTGGCCAGGGTCCCGGACAGCGGAAGCGGCTGCGGAGGGTAGGAGAAGATGTCGCCGCGGGACTTGAACGACGCCGACAGCGCCCACAGCAACGGCAGGGCGAAGCCGGCCAGCAGGGCGATCAGGAACGCGTACAGCAGGGCACGGCTCGCGACCCGTCCGCGTTCGGCCCGGTGTGGCGGTCGGGCGTGGGCGGAAGGGGAGGGAGAGGTGGAAACGGTGTCGGGTGCGGTGACCGAGGTCATCGGGCGCTCCTTCCTACACCCAGGGCCCGCATGGCGAGCTGTCCCAGGACGAACACGGCGACGAAGAGCAGCACGCCGGCGGCGGACGCGTAGCCGAGCTGCTGGCGCTGGAAACCGGCGCGGAAGACGAACATGGCGACGGACAGGGTCGATTCGCCGGGACCGCCCTGGGTCAGCAGGAAGGGTTCGTCGAAGATCTGCGCCGTGTTGACCAGGACGGTCACGGCGATGAACGCGGTCACCGGACGCAGCGCCGGCAGGGTGACGTCCCAGAAGCGGCGCACCGGGCCGGCGCCGTCGATGGCGGCGGCCTCGTACAGCTCCCGCGGCACGTTCTGCAGTCCGGCCAGGAAGAAGATGGTGAGGTAGCCGGTCCAGCGCCACAGCACCAGGATGACCACCGTCACCCGCGCCCAGGCCGGCTCACCGAGCCAGTCGACGCCCCCGAACCCGAACACGGCCCGCAGGGTGGCGTTGATCAGCCCGTAGTCCTTGTCGAAGATCAGCCCGAAGACGAGGGTGATGACGATCGGGGAGATCACCACCGGCATGAAGTACGTCATCCGGAACAGATCCCGCCCGCGAAGCCCCCGGGTGTTGAGCGCCTGGGCGATCAGCAGCGCGGCGGGTACGACGACGCACAAGGTGAACACCACGTACAGGGCGGTGTTGCTGACGGCAGTCCAGAAGCTGGGGTCGGTCAGCAGATCACGGTAGTTGCGCAGGCCGACCCAGCGGGGGGTGCCGAGCCCGGCCCATTCGGTGCAGCTGAGGTAGAGGCCGACCACGACCGGCACCAGCAGGAACAGCCCGTACAGCAGGTAGAAGGGTGAGATGAACACGTAGGGGGCGAGCGATCGCTGGTGGCGGCTCCACCAGGAGCGCTCGGCGGGGTCCTTGGCCTTGTTCGCGGCCCGGGCCGTGCGCCTTTGGGTCCGCGCGGGGGTCGCAACGGGATGGGTCATCGCTTCACCTGCTGTCGGTAGGCCTTGATGCCGGCCTTGAGCGCCGCCGCGGCGGAGGTCTTGCCCTGCAGCGCCCTCAGGATCGGGCCGCCCAGCACATCAGCCAGGATCTGCATTCCGGGTGCCTGGTAGAAGAGCGGCAGATCGGCCGCCGCTTCGCGGTAGACGTCGAAGACACGCTGACCGCCGAGGTAGCCGTCGGTGATCGAGCGGAGCTCCGCGTCGTCGTAGAGCGGTTTGAGGGTGGGCAGGAAGCCGCCTTCGCGGTAGCGCAGCAGCTGCCCCTCGCGGGTGAGGTAGACCCTGCGCAGCAGTTCGAGGGCGGCCTCGGTGTGGGGCTTGTCCTTGAGGACGCAGAATCCGGTGCCGCCAAGGGTGGAGGCCACATGGCCGCCGCCGGAGAACCGCGGCAGCGTCCTGATGCGCCACTTGCCCTTCTGCTCGGGCGCGTTGGCCTGCAGACCGTAGACGTTGTACCAGTTGGGCATGGCGGTGGCCACCAGCCGGCCCGACTTCAGGGCGGCGGCGCAGGCGGCGCCGTATGGATCCGGCAGTGACATCAGAAAGCCCGACCGGACCCCCTGCGCCATGAAGTCGAGGACCTCGACCGCTTCGGCGGAGTCGAGCGTCAGGTCGCCGGAGGCGTCGAAGGCGCCGCCGCCGCGCTGGAGGAGGAACTGCAGGAAACCGTTGACGATGGAGCCGTTGTCACCGCCTGCGACCATGCCCAGGCTGACGCCGTGCTTGTCGTGGAGACGTCCGCCGACGCGGGCGAACTCCTGCCAGGTGTCGATGTCCTCGGGGACGCCGTATTCGGCGAAGAGGTCCTGGCGGTAATAGAGGACGGTGATGGAGTTGTCGGAGTCCAGCCCGTAAGGGATCTTGTCGACCGAGTAGGGGGCGAGCTTGAGCAACTGTCCGTCGACGGGCTTGACGGTGGCGCTCAGGTCGACGAAGAGGTTCTCGGCGATCGAGGAGCCCATGACGCGGGGGAACTGGTCGATGATGACGCCGGCCAGGTCGGGGGTTTTCCCGTCCGCCACCGCCTGCGCGATCATGCGGGTGACGACGTCGCTGCCGGCCGCGTTGGTGATGTTCATCCGGTAGTCGAACCGGGAGCCCCGCATCAGGGCCTTTTCGCCCACCGCTGCCTGAAAGGTCTTGATGTAACCGGGGTCGTGGGTCCACAGGGAGATATCGACCCGTCCCGAGGTCACCGTCTTGCCCGAGGGCGAGCCGCAGGCGGCCAGACCGGGCATGGCGAGGGCGCCCAGACCGGCCCCGGCTGTCGCGCGCAGCACCGAACGGCGGCTGATCCCGTTCATTCGCCGCCTCCGTTTCTGGAGGGTTCAAGGGCATGAAGCGTCAACATGACAGGCGGCTCCTGCGTGGCGGCTCGTGAAGTGGGTTCATAGTCGAGGCGGCCCCCACCCCTGTCAAGATGTATTCATAAATAACGTCTAAATGATGGGCTGCGCTGGTTGCCGAGGGGCGGCGAGGGTCCGGGTGGGCCCCGCTCCCGGTCGTCGAGCCGCGGCCGACGCCACCTGGGAAAAGGTATTAATTATGAATACATCTTGACCGGGGCTGCGGGCCCGACCGACGATGGACGCACTTCACCCGTCGTCATTGGAGCCACCTTTCATGTTGTCCCTGCACGCCCGCGAAGCCTCCAAGCTCCTGGCCGGGCACCTGCCCATGGGCAGTTCCGCCGACGCGCCGCACTCGCTGACGGTCGACAGCCAGAGCCTCATCCGGGACGGCCGCCCGTGGATCCCGGTGATGGGGGAGTTCCACTTCAGCCGTTACCCCGCTGCCGAATGGCGAGAGGAACTACTCAAGATCAAGGCGGGTGGCATCGACCTGCTGGCCACCTATCTGTTCTGGAACCAGCACGAGGACGAACGCGGCACACTCCGCTTCGACGGCGATCTCGACCTGCGCCGTTTCGTGACGCTGTGCGGCGAGCTCGGCCTGACCCTGGTGGTACGGCTCGGCCCCTGGTCCCACGGCGAATGCCGCAACGGGGGTCACCCCGACTGGCTGAACGAGGTCGACTGCACCCCGCGCACCGACGATCCGGCCTACCTCGCGCTGGTCGAGCCCTACTACCGGCGGATTTCCCACGAACTGCGCGGCCTCTTCCACGACGACGGCGGCCCGATCGTGGCCCTCCAGGTGGAGAACGAGCTCTACGACCAGCCCGGGCATCTGGCCACCCTGCGACGCATGGCCGAGGATCACGGCATGCGGGCGCCGCTGTGGACCGCGACGGCCTGGGGCTCGGCCGACATCCCGCGCGACACATTGCTGCCGCTGTACGGGGGTTACTCGGAGGTGTTCTGGGAGGACGCCCGGATCGGGCCGGCCCGGGAGATGCGTCGCCACTTCTTCTTCACGCCGATCCGGGACGACCACGCCATCGGGGCCGACCTGCGCTCCGCCACGGCGACCGGTATCGGGCCGGACACCAGCCGCTACCCGTACGCCACCTGTGAACTGGGCGGCGGTATGGCGATCGCGTACCACCGCCGGCCCATTGTGCCTGTCGAGGACGTCACCTCGCTGGCGCTGACCAAGCTGGGCAGCGGTTCGGTCTGGCAGGGCTACTACCTTTACCACGGCTGCTCGCAGCGCACGGACCTGAAGGAACCCAACCAGGAGAGCCACGACACCGGCTACCCCAACGACATGCCGACGGTGACCTACGACTTCCAGGCACCGCTCGGCGAGTACGGCCAGGTCCGGCCCTCCTTCCACGGTCTTCGCCTGCTCCACCTGTTCCTGCACGGCTACGGCTCGGACCTGGCGCGGATGCCGCTGGCGCTGCCCGACACCGAACCCGCCTCGCTCGACGACCGCGTCACCCTGCGCTGGGCCGTCCGCTCGGCGGGCGAGAGCGGCTTCCTGTTCGTCAACAACCACCAACCGCACGACAGAATGCCGGACCACGACGGCGTCCAGTTCCGGGTCCACCTCGACGGCGGCCGCACCGTCACGCTTCCCGCGCAGCCGGTCCGGGTGGCCTCCGGAGCGCACTTCGTCTGGCCGATCGGTCTGGACCTCGGCGGCGGACTGCGCCTGGACTGGGCCACCGCCCAGCCCGTAACCCGCCTGCACTCCGAGGGCGGAACGCTCACCGTGCTGGCCGCCGTCGACGGTATCCCGGCCACCCTGTCCCTGGGCGGGGCCGTGGACGTCGAGGGCCCGGCCCGGGTGGAGCAGGGTGCGGACGGCACGCTGGTCACGGTGACCGAGCCCGGCACCGGGGCGCTGCTGACCCTGAACGGCCCGTCCGGCACCGCACAGATCCTGGTGCTGTCGCACGGCGAAGCGCTGCGCCTGAACCGGATCCGCCTCGACGGACAGGACCGGCTCGTGCTCAGCGACGACCTGGTCCTCGCGGACGGAGACGAACTGCGCCTGCACATCGCCTCCGCCGCGCCGTCCATCGCCCTGCTGCCTGCACCCGCCACGCTGCACGGAGACGGCGTCGGACGGCCCACCCGGGACGGTGTGTTCACCCGCTGGCCGCTGAGCCCCGCGCCGCGGCTGCCGCAGTCGGCCCTGCGCTGCCTGCGGGAGGACGCGGTCGCCGCGCCGGCTCGTACCGGCGGCTCCCACCTGCGGGCCTCGGCCCCGCGCGACGCGGACTTCGACAAGGCCGCCGTGTACCGCGTCGACGTCCCGGCAACGGCCCTGGACGGTGACGGCGAGGTGCTGCTGCGGCTGCGCTACACGGGAGACTCCGCCCGCGCCTACATCGACGGACAACTCGTCGCCGACCACTTCTGGTACGGCCCGGAATGGGAGATCGGGCTGCGCCGCTTCGCCGACGCCGTTCGACTGCACGGTATCGAGATCCGCGTCCTGCCCCTGGACCCCGCAGCCGACATCTACGTGGACGCCTCCGTGCGCGAGGGGCTGGAAGCGGCCTACAGCCGGGCCGTCGTCGAGACCGCCGAGCTGGTGGCCGTACCGCGTACGGCCGTGCGTGCCAAGGGCGCGGACCTGCCCGGCTGATCCCCGCAGCGGTCAGCCGCACGCCATGGGCGGCGCACGGTCCCGGACCGGCGCCGCCCGCCTGTGCCGGTCCGCCCCGGGAACACGCCTGCGCGGCGGGGCCGAAGCCACCGCCGCGCAGCCGTGTGTCACGCCTTTGTCCACACCGCCCACCGGTGTGAACGGCATGGTGGGGGAGGGGTCACCACTCGGCGAACGAGCCGTCCGCATGGCGCCAGACGGGGCTGTGCCAGTCCGGTGCCCTGCCGTCGGCGTGGCGTACCGCCTGCTCGTCGACCTCGATGCCGAGACCGGGCCCGAGAGGCCGGCGGATGTGCCCCTCGTCGAACCGGAAGACCTCAGGGTCGACCACGTAGTCCAGGACTTCGGCGCCTTCGTTGTAGTGGATGCCGACGCTTTGCTCCTGGATGAGGAAGTTCGGTGTGCTGAAGGCTACTTGGAGGCTTGCCGCCAGGGAGATCGGGCCCAGCGGGCAGTGCGGGGCCAGCAGCACGTCGAAGGTCTCCGCCAGCGACGCCATGCGCCGCACCTCGGAGATCCCGCCCGCGTGCGACAGGTCCGGTTGCAGCACCGCGATACCGGCCTGCAGTGCGGGCAGGGCCTCGGTGCGCGAGTAGATGCGTTCGCCCGTGGCGATCGGGACGGACGATGCCGCGACCGCCTCACCCAGGCGGTGGGCGTACTCGGGCAGGACGGGCTCTTCGGCGAACAGCGGGGACAGCGGGGCGAGATGGGGCAGGACACGGCGTGCGTTGGCGGCGCTGAACCGCCCGTGGAAGTCGATCGCGAAGTCACGTTCGGGTCCCAGGACTTCGCGGGCCGTGGCGGCCCGTTCGACGACGGCGGCGATGTCCGCGGCGGTGGCAAGCCTGTTCATCCGCCCGCAGGCGTTCATCTTGACCGCGGTGAAGCCGGCTTCGACCTGTGCCCTGACGGCATCGGCGATCTCGGCGGGCTCGTCACCGCCCACCCAGCTGTAGGCCCGTACCCGCTCGCGCACCGGACCGCCGAGCAGCACATGGACCGGCACTCCGAGTGTTCTGCCCGCGATGTCCCACAGAGCCTGGTCGAGCCCGGCGACGGCGCTGGAGAGGACCGGGCCACCGCGGTAGAACGACCCCTTGGTCATCACCTGCCAGTGATCCTCGATCCGCATGGGGTCCTGGCCGATCAGATGTTCGGCGAGCTCATGCACGGCGGTGCGGACGGTCGCCGCCCGGCCCTCCACGACCGGCTCGCCCCACCCGACCACGCCGTCGTCGGTCTCGATGCGGCAGAACAGCCAGCGGGGCGGGACGGCGAACGTTTCAACCCGGGAGATTCTCAAGAGGTTTGCTCCAAAAGGCGAGGCGTGGGGGCAAGAGACCGGTCACTGAGGTCCGGAGAGGTTCACGAGGAGTTCTTCAGGACACTCCATCCGCCGTCGACGACGAGTGAGGCACCGGTCATGAACGAGGCGTCGTCGCCGGCCAGGAAGGCGACCGCGGCGGCGACCTCCTCGGGGCGGCCGAGGCGCCCGACAGCGGTCTCCGCGGCTGTGGCCCGCCGGTCCTCCTCGCCTATGCCGTCCCAGGCGCGGGTGAGGACGGGGCCGGGCAGCACACTGTTCACCCGGACGCGGCCGCCGTACTCGACGGCCAACTGCCGGGCCAGCCCCGTCAGGCCGGCCTTCGCCGCGGCGTATGCGGGCCGCCCGGGCAAGCCCACCAGGGCGTGCACCGAGGAGACCAGCACCACACTGCCGCCGGTCGCGATCAGATCGTCGAGACAGGCGCGTACGCCGAGGAACGATCCGGTGAGGGTGACCGCGAGCTGCCGGTTCCACTCGGCCGCGCTGGTCTGATGGGCCGCCGCGACCCTTACCGCGTAGGCATTGCTCACCAGCGCTTGAACCGGGCCGAAGGCTTCACGGGCGGCCTGCACCGTATCGTCCCAGGACGACTCCTCGGAGACGTCGCAGCGCTGGAACAGCGCGTGGCCGCCGGCCTCCCGGACGGCCGCCGCCACGGCCTTGCCCGCCTCCTCGTCGATGTCCGCGACGACGACGCGTGCGCCTTCGGCGGCGAGCCGGTGCGCCGTGGCCGCGCCTATCCCGGAGGCGGCACCGGTGACCAGCACGCAGCGGCCGTGGAAGCGGTCCGCCGGGGAGGTGGCGGTGGGATGCATGAGCGGACTCCTCGGGAAGGGCGACAGCAGCCCCTAGATTAAATATGAATTATTAAGGGGTGCCAAGAGAGGATCCCGTCCCGGTTCCGTCATGACGCCGGGGCCGGCGGTACGGCATGGCGGGCCGTGAGCCCCCCGCCCACACGCCAGTCCGCCCCGGTCACGAAGGACGCGGCCGGAGAAGCCAGGAAGCACACCACCTCGGCCACCTCGTCGGGCGTTCCGATGCGGCCCAGAGGATGGGCCTCGACCACGGTCCGCTCCAACACCGGGTCGGAGTTGCGGGCCGCGTCCCACTCGGCGGCGGTCATGGTGACCGGGCCGGCATAGGAGTTGCGGCCGGCGTTGTTGACCAGCCTCCACGATCGCGACGGCGGCACCCTCGCGGGCGGCGACGGCCGCGATCGCGGCGCCGATGCCCTGGGCCGCTCCGGTGACCAGGGCGGTCTCCCCGGCGAGCCGGCCGCTCATCGGCGGGTTCCGGCGGGTTCCAGAAGAGGGAGGTGTCGTCATCACTGCTTCCGATCGGATGCGGAGGTCGGACACGGGAGTTGACGGCGGTCGCGATGGGTACTGCTGGTCCCTGTGTGCCGTGGCGCGGTCAGGGCCTCGGCACCAGCGGTCCGATGAGCTGATCGGAACGGGAAGCGGCAGGCGACGCCGTGGGTGCCGTGGCGTCGCAGGGGACGGACAGCACGGCTCCGTCCAGCGGGCCGGGAGCGTCGAGGCCGTACCGGGCGGTGGTCACGATCAGCCGGTTGCCTGTCAGGCAGACACTCGTGGGCTGTCCGGCTGGGAGGCCGAGCGTCAGCAGGAGCTGTCCGTCCGGCGCGTAGCAGCGGACCTCTGCCGCTCCCCAGACCGCCGACCACAGCCGGCCCTCGTCGTCCACGGTCATCCCGTCGGGGCTGCCGCTGCCAGGGGCGAGCCGGCAGAAGACCCGGCGGCCGGACAGCGCCCCCGTTGCCGGATCCATGCGGTAGGCGTACACGGTGCCGTGGGCGCTGTCGGCGAGGTACAGGGTGGCTCCGTCGGGGCTGACCGCCGGGCCGTTGGGCACAGTCAGGTCCTTCAAGACGGTGACGACCGTGCCGTCCGGGGCCAGCCGGTGCAGGGCACCCGCGCCGGGACCGGCGTCGTAGGCCATCGAGCCGGCCCAGAAGCGGCCCTGCGCGTCGCATACGGCGTCGTTCATCCGGCGCAGTGGTGGCCCCTCCAGGTCCGGCAGTCGCTTACGGCTGGTGAGGGTGGAGTCTTCGGCGAGCCAGGCGAAACCGGTGCCCGCCGCGGCGAGGAAGCCGGCCCCCGTGCCCAAGGGCGCGACCGCGCCGAGCGGTTCGTCGAGGCGGGCCAGCTCGATCAGAGCGGCGTCGGGATCGTAAGGCAGGGTCAGCAGCCGGCCGGTGAGGATGTCGACGAGCACGATGCGTCCGTCGTCCAGGAGACGTACCCCCTCTCCCAGTTCGAGCCGGTCGGCGGCGAGGGGCGTGAACTCGGTGCCGACCTCGGGTGTGCGGGTGTGCGCGGACATGGATGGGGACTCCGGTGGTGGGTGGTCGGGGGCGGGGCCGTCAGCGGATGGCGCTTCCGGGCGGGGCGTCGAGGAGGGCGAGTTCGTCGCGGTGGGGCAGGCCTTCCCAGTCGCCGCGGGCGGCGACCGCGAACGCGCCGGTGGTGCCCGCGCGTCGCAGGCGGTCGGCCGGCGGCAGACCGTCCAGGAGGCCCGAGACGTATCCGGCGCAGAAGGCGTCCCCGGCGCCCACCGTGTCGAGGACCGGGACGCTGTGGGCGGGCTGGTGGAAGTGACGGCCGTCGGCGCCGTACAGGTCCGCGCCGTCGCCTCCGCGTTTGACGACCACTTCGCGTGCTCCGCCGGCCAGCAGTCGGCTCACCCGGGCGGCTTCGCCCTCCGTGCCGTCGTCACTCACGACCAGGCGCAGTTCGTCGTCCGACGCGATGATCACGTCGACGTTGCCGCGGAGCCGACGCAGGGTGTCCGCTGCCTCGTCCCTGCTCCAGAGGCGAGCGCGGTAGTTGACGTCGAGGACCACGGTCCAGCCGTGTGCCCGCGCGTGTTCGACGGCGGTGGTCACCGAGGCGAGCGGGCCGGTGCCGAGAGCGCAGGTGATGCCGGTGACATGCAGCACACGGGCGCCCGCGGCCAGCGCCGGGGCGAGGTGCTCGGGCCGCTGGCGGGAGGCGGCGGATCCCGATCGCCAGTAGTGCACACGCGTCACGTCGGCCACGAGGTGTTCGCGCAGCAGGGCGCCCGTGGACGCGTCGGGGTCGGTGGTGGCGTGGTGCACGTCGACGCCTTCGCCGCGCAGCGTCCGCAGGATCAGGCGGGCCGGCTCGTCCGCGCCGAGGCGGCCCGCCCAGGACACGCGGTGTCCCAGCCGGGCCAGCCCGACGGCGACGTTCGACTCCGCCCCGGCCACCGCGGTACGGGCCGGGGCACCGGTGGCCAGCGGCCCTTCGGACTGGAGGGACAGCATCGTCTCGCCGAAGGTCAGGACATCGGCGGCTGCTCCGGACGTCACGCGGCGGGTTCCTCTCCTTGGCATACGGCGCGGAACCGGCGGGCCCGCAGCCGCAGTCCGTCCAGGTCGCCGCCGTGGGCCGCGTCGCCGACCAGCGGCGAGCCGACGCCGATGGCGAGGGCCCCGGCCGCGAAGTACTCCGGGACGGCCTGCGCGTCCACACCGCCGACCGGCACCACCGGAAGGTCGGGGAAGGGGTCTTTCAGGGCTCGGAGGTAGGCGGGTCCGCCGAGGGAGGCGGGGAAGAGCTTCACCGCGGTGGCGCTGGCGGCCATGGCGGCGGCGGCCTCCGTGGGGGTCAGGGCTCCGGCCAGTACGGGTAGGCGCTCTTCCACGGCGGCGGTGACGCCCTCACCCATGACGGGGGTGACCACCCATGCGGCCCCGGCGTCCTGGGCGCGCATCAAGTCGTCGCGTGTGACGACGGTGCCCGCACCGATGAACGCGTCCTGGCCGGCCGAGCGGGCGGCCTTCGCGATCACACCGCAGGCGTCGTCGGTGTTGAGGGAGACCTCGATGAAGTCGACTCCCTCCTCGACGAGAGTGAGAACGGTCTGCAGGGCGGCGTCCGCCGAGCGTCCGCGCACGATGGCGGCGAGCCTGCGACGGTTCAGACGGCCGAGGAAGTCTGCGAGGTCCAAGAGGGGGCTCCGGTGGGGTCGTGAATGAGTCTCTGGAAGAAGGCTGTTGCCACCCGTCCGACGATTAAATATTAATTAATGAGGATTGCCAAGGGTGGGGAGCGCTCGAACTGCTCCGGTGGCCGAGCCCGGGGCCTCGCTCTCCGCCGCGAGGTCGCCGCGCTGGCCACCCCGGGCGGCGGCCGTGCTGCTTCCATGCCCGATCGGCATGACGGTTCGGGCAATCGGCATTGGCATGACATGTCGTCGGCCGCAATGCTCGGCGGGAGACGGAAAAATGAATGTGAAGGAACGGAAACGGTGAGGTTCTTGTGGCGAAAGGTGGACGAATCGCTCCTCGGGGCGGTGATCTACGCACTCATATGCAGGCTGCCCCGCTGCTTGCCCCGTATAGGCGTCATCCGTGCAAGCGCACAACAACCCCGAAGGCCTTGACGGCGGGGTCGACGTTCATGGGTGCCGACTCCGGCGCCATGCTGTAACCGCCTTCCGCCTGACGGAGGGCCTGAACATTGAAGAGGTTTCAGAATATGCCGAGCACTCAGTGGTACGAAGTATTCCTGCCCGACGAATGTGCCCAGCATGCGGAACAGGTGCACGTTTTCAGTGAACTGCAACGTCAACGCCTGAAGAAATATGGCCACGGCAGGGCGTTGCACCGCAAGCAAGTGGCCGCGCTGAGGGCGGCTCTCGTGGTGGAGAAGGGGCTTCCGGAACATGCGAGGCAAGGGATTTTTGCCGCTCCCTCTGTTTACGAGGCACATGTTCGGCTGTCCAACGGAAACTTCTCCACCGACCGGGCCCCTGACATCCGCGGTTTCGCGATCAAGGTGCTCGGGGCCGCGACGCCGTCGTCCGCCGATGTCGAGCAGAACTTCACCCTCGTCAGTCAGGAGACTCTGAAGGTCGGCGGCAGCGCGGACGTCGTCGAAATCGTCGATCTCTCCACGAGCGCACCCGGAGCGGCTCTCCGCAAGGCCGCAACGAAGCCACAGCTCACACGCAGCGCCGTCGCGAACTTCCGGGATATGGTGAAACCGTTCAGCGGATTCGCCACGCATGACTTCTTCAGCATCATGCCGATCGCGTTCGGCGACTACGCGGCCCGGTTGAAACTGTGCGCCGCCTCGACGAAGATCAACAAAAAAGCTCGCAAGGATCTGGCCGCCGATATCCATATGCGACTTGCGGACGACGACTTGGAGTTCCTGTTCCAGGCCCAGTTCTTCGAGGACGAGAGTCGTACGCCGATCGAAGACCCCTCGGTCCGATGGGACGCGCCGTGGCTCACCGTGGCGCGACTGCGCCTGCCTCGGCAAGTACCGGACGAGGCATTGGCCGAGACCGTCGAGAAGAGCAGCTTCAACCCTTGGATCGCGGCAACGGAGCATCGACCTCTCGGAGAAGTGATGCGCGCTCGCAAGGCAGCCTATTCGCTCAGCTGGCGCAACCGGGACGTCGCTCCCTGACATCCTGTCCGTAGGGCGCCAGTCAAGGCCGTTCCGGCGGGACCTGGCCGGATCACGGTGGATCGATCGAGGGCTGCACGGCTCACGCCTATCTGTCCGAATCTGAAGCCGTTTCGGCATATGCCATCGCTTGCGCGGCTACCATGAGCCTCATGGACCTCGATATGCGCCGGGTGCGCTACTTCGTGGCCGTGGCCGAGGAGTGCAGCTTCGTGCGAGCGGCGAGCCGTCTTTACATGACCCAGCCGGCGCTCAGCCGCCAGATCCGGGCGTTGGAGGAGGATCTGGGTGTGGTCCTCTTCCTGCGGGACCGGCAGGGCACTGTACTGACGCGGGCGGGACACCAGTTGCTGGAGGACGCCCGGCCGATGCTGGCGATGTCACATGCGGTGCAGCAGCGGGTGCGGATGGCGAACCGGGAGGTGAACCACTTCGCCATTGGCTTCATGCCGGGCATCGTCGTCACCCCCATCGTTCGGGAGTTCGCCGCGATGGCGCCGCAACTCGAGATCGAGGTCGTGCACACCTCGATCACCGACCAGGTCGACTTCTTGATCGATGGTCGGGTCGACGTCTGCTACGTCCGACTGCCGCTGCCGGAGGGCATGTTCGAGGTGGTCCCGCTCTTTCCGGAGCCCCGTGTGGTGGCGCTGTCGAGCGTGCATCCGTTCGCGGAGCTCAAGGCGGTGCATGTCGAGGACCTGCGGGACATGATCCTGTTGCAGGACCCGCAGGACGTCCCGGAATGGCGCGGGCGCCTGCCGCGCGAATCCCTCGCGCCGCAGATGGATGCCGGGCGGTTTCCGGTGACGATCGAGGAGTGCCTGGAAGGTGTTGCCTCCGGTGCCGGATGTTATGTCATGCCGGCCGGCATGGCCGGCTTCTACCGCCGTGACGATGTCGCCTACCTGACGCTGGAGGGCGTCGCGCCGCGCATGGTCGCCCTGGCCTACAGCAAGCACCGGACCATGCCCGAGCTGAGCCAGTTCGCCGAACTCTCCTGCCGCATGCTCGGCCCGGGCCCGGACTGACATCCGGCGTCGGCCGCCCGGCGGCGCCGGCGTGAACGGACTGAACGGAGCCGTGGCTGCTACGGACACGACGGTGACGGCCATGGCCGTCACCGTCAGTGGATCGGCCGTGTGGCGAACGGTTCAGCCCAGCGACGGCATGAGGCCGGTCTGCATGAGGAAGCCCGCGAGGTTCCAGTAGTCGCGGTTCTCGGTGATGAGCCCGTTGGTCCGCACGCCGATGGTGACGCCGGGGCATTCGAACTTCTTGCCGGTGGCCGGTATCCCCAGGTCGGAGTTGGAGCGGTCATGCGTGCCGGAGAGGACCCACTCGAACGAGTAGGAGTCGCCCGATTCCACGACCTTGCCCAGGGTGAAGACGTAATCGCTCGAGAGATTCGTGTCCATACCGTCGATCAACGCCTTGACCGCTTCCCTGCCCTCGAAGAGGCCACCGAAAGCGGTGTCGACGACCTGGATGTCCTCGCTCATCATGTCGACGACTGCCTGCGAGTCGTGCCTGTTGCAGGCGTCGACATAGCTCGTCACCCAGGAGGGCGGGGGCTGCTCGTTCATGTGTTTCCTCACTGGCTCAACTCGATACGACCGCATGTGTCCGGAGGGGACCGGACATCCGCACACCGATGGTCGAGCAGACGGAGGCCATGCCGCCAATGCCGAATCGGAGCGTCCTGATGCCTTCCCGGCATGTTGGGAGCCGTCTGGGGCCGGGCAGCTGGAATGGGGGCGTAGCCTCGGCCTACGTGCCCCTGACGACGACCCGAACGTCGCGCCTCCGGCCAGGGCTCACCGGCCCGCCCGCTCCAGCGCCTCGCGCAGCTCCGCCGCGCTCGCGAAGCCGATCTCGGGGGGCTCCCGCAGCGCCGTGTCGATGACCTCCGCGAGGCGTTGCGGGATGGCCGGGTCGCGGCGGCGGATCGGGATCGCCGGCTTCTGCAGGACCACCTGCCAGGGGTCCTTGGCGCGCGGGAACTCGCGCGGGGTCTTTCCGGTCAGCGTGTGGTAGAGGCAGGCGGCAAATGCCCAGACGTCCACGGCGGGGGTGGCCTTGCGGAAGTCGATGACCTGTTGGCGCGGCATGAACATCGGTTTGCCCGCCGTGGTGCCGGTGCGTGTCAGCCCGCTCAGGCCCGCCTGGTCAAAGGCCTTTCCGATGCCGAAGTCCGCGATCTTCGCCGTCGTCGAGCCGTCGGTCTCCCGGTGCAGCAGGATGTTGGAGGGGCTCAGGTCGCGGTGGACGACGCCCTGCCCGTGCGCGTGTTCCAGGCCCTTGAGCGCCTGCACCGCGAGGGGCACCGCTTCCTCGACCGGGAGTCGCCCGCCGCGTTCGGCGACGAGCCGGTCCAGGCTGCCGCCGGTGCAGAACTCGGTTGTCAGATAGAAGGTTCCGTATCCGAAGCCCGCGTCGTGCAGCGCGACGACGTGCGGATGCTTCATCGCCCGGGTGAGCGCCACCTCCCGCAGGAACCGGGCGCGCGCCGTCTCGCTCGCCGCCACCTTCGGCAGCATCACCTTCAGCGCCACCTCGACGCCGGTGGCCTCGTGCCGGGCCAAGTACACCGCGCCCATGCCGCCACGACCGAGCTCCCGGATCACCGAGTAGCCGCGGATGGCCTTGAGGTCGGCGCGGCCGCCGTGCGCCAGCCCGAGCAGTAGCTTGAGCACGGCGTCGGGCCGGGCCTGACAGGCGGCGCACAACAACTCGCCGGGGCGGCCGCCCGCCTCGTCGCCCAGCTCGCGCTCGCACTTGGCGCAGCGCGCCAGCCTCAGCGTGGCGACCTGCGGCCGCGTGATGTCGACGCGGAACACAGTGTCACCGAGGCGGATCCGGTCGCCGTCCTTGAGGTCGTGCTCGGGGTAGGAATCCGCGGCGGCCTCCTCGGGAGTGAGGCCGCGGCGCCGCTGGCCGATCTTCTCGCCGTTGACGTACGTGCCGTTGAGGCTGCCGAAGTCGCGGATGCGGATGTCCGGCGGGTTGATGTCGAGCAGGCAGTGGTGGCGGGAGACGGTCTTGTGGTCGGAGTCGTCGGGTAGTTGCGGCGAACAGTCGGTGGAGCGGCCGAGGACGCAGGTGGTGCGCTCTTCGAAAACGTACGCGCCGGGCTTCACCCGGCCCTCGACGAGCGTGAGCGTGATGGTGGCCGAGGGCGTCACAGAGGATCGTCTCCTTGTGTGTGAGGGGAGGGCTCAGGGCATCGGGGGACGAGACGGTGAACGTGTGCCTGCCGTCCGCGGCGTCGGGCAGTACGCATCCCGCTCCGCTCAGTCGGCCGTCAGCTCCCAGTCGAGGTCCCAGAGCCGGATGCCGTCGTCTCCCGCCGACACCAGGTTGCGCAGATCGGGGGTGAGTTCAAGGTGCCGGATGCGTTGGTGGTGCCCTTCGAACACGTGCAGGCATCGGCCGGTGGCGACCTCCCACATCCGTATGGATCTGTCGTGGCCGGCCGAGAAGGCGAACCGGGCGTCGGGTGTGAACCGCACGGCGGAGACCCAGCCCTCGTACCCCGCGAACTCGCGTACGGAGCGGTCGGCACCGGCGTCCCACAGCCGGATCGGTTCGTCCTTGGCGCCCGAGGACATGACCTGGTGTGTGGACATGGCCAGGCGGCCGTCGGCGCTCAGGCACACCGACAGGATCGGTTCCCGGGGGCCGGTCCAGGTCCGCAGGCAGGCTCCGGTGTCGAGATCCCGCAGCCGGACCACACCGTTGCTGTCGCCGACCGCCGCGAGCCGTCCGTCCGCGGACATGGAGATCACGTTGACCGGGCCGTTCCCGCTGATCGTCGCGGTGCAGCGGTCGTCGTCCAGGTCCCATCGGCGGAGGACACCGTCACCGCCGCCGAGCCAGACGTACCTTTCGTCGCCGGTGAACCTGATGGTCCTCCTCATGTCCCAGTCTGGAGTCACCCGACGGCACTCGCCGTCCGCCAGTCGCCGCCGAGTGATCGCGAGCGGCTTGGTGCCGTGGCACAGGACGTACTGGCCGTCGTCACTCAACGCCACCCCGCCCACCCTGCCCTGGTGATCGTCGAGGATGTGCGTGCACGTGCCGCTGTCCAGATCCCAGATCCGTACGGTGCCGTCGCTCTGCCCGCTGACGGCGAGCCGGACATCCGCGGCGACACCGATCGCCGTGATGGCGCCGAAGGAGAGGTGGCCGGTGTCCAGTGGCCGCGACCAGGCGGAGCGCAGCCGTATGCGGCGCGCCGAGCGGCCCAGTTCGTGCCAGGCGGCCAGGACCTGGGGCGCGCGTTCGTATCCCGGTATCTCCCGGGCGCGGGTCAGCAGGGCGAGGGCTGACCGGTGCCGGCCGTTCGACATCGCCTGGCGTGCGTCGGCGAGCAGTTCCCCGGCCAGTTCGCCGAGCCGGTTGACCTCCGCGTACTCGCGCGGCTTGATCACGTGCGGCTCGGCGGCGTATTCGGTGTCGGGCAACCGCCAGCGATGCATCGGCAGTTCGGGATGCCCGCCGACGGAAGCGCCGAACCGGTCGTCGCTGTCCGGAAAACCGACGTGGTGCATTCCGTACGCCTGGGCGGTGAAGGTCCGCAGACACCGGCCGCTGCTCAGCTCCCAGATCTGAACGGTGTGATCGCCGGTCGTTCCGGACAGCAGCAGCCGCCCACCGTCGCCGAACGCCAGGTGACCGGCCGCGGCGGTCAGCCCCGTCAACGTACGCAACGTACGGACCTGCCGGCCGTCCCCCACATCCCACAACCGGATCACCCGGTCCTGGCCGGCCACCGCGACCATCCGCCCGTCGGGACTGAAGCACAGCGCATGTGTCTCCGAGTCGGCGGGCAGCACCCGGCACCGGCCATCGGCCACGCTCCACAGCCGCGCCCCGTCCTCCTCGGCGGTGAGCACATGGCGCCCGTCGGCGCTCACCTCGTACGGCGCGCCGTCCAGGTAGTTGTCCCTGAATGCCGCCCCGAGCGACCACCGACAGGTCCCGGTCCGCGGTTCCCAGACCTGGACGCGCCCGTCCGCGCCCTGCCACACCCCGATGCGTCCGTCGGCACTCAACCTGACCGGGCACCCCGTGTCGCGTGCGGCGGAGCGGATGACGCGGGTGCACCTGCCCGCCCTGAGATCCCAGAACTGCACCGTGCCGTCGCGGCTCGTGGACAGCGCGTACGAGCCGTCAGGGGTGAGGTCGACGCCGAGTACCTGCGTACGGTGGCCCCTGACTGCCAACCGCTGTGCGCCGGTCGCCGTGTCCCACAGCCGGAGCACGCCGTCCCAGTGGCCGCTCAGCGCGAGGCGTGCGTCGGGAGTGAACCGGATCGGCAGGTAGCCCATCACCTCGTGCCGGGCGAGCAGTTTCACCGGCGCGAACGGCACCGCGAACGGCTCGCGAAACTCGCGGGTGCGGGTGTGGCGGGCATCGGCCACGGTTCCGGAGGCCGCCACCCGCAGCGCCGCCCGTACGTCGGTGTCGTCGGGCCGTTCGCGCGCGAGGGCGTCGAGCAGGTCGCGTGCCGCCGCGAGGTCGCCGCGTTCGAGGTGGACCCGGGCCAGAGACAGCTGCGCCTGCCAGGAGGACGCGCCGGACCCACGTGGGATCGCCTCCAATTGGGCGATGAGTTCCCCATCGGTGATCGCCCCCGTACGCCACCGGAACAGGCCACCGTTGTACACGGCCCCGACGTGGTGCGGGTCGACCGCGAGCGCCTGGTCGAAGGCATGTTCGGCGTCGGCGGCCCGGTCCAGGTCGAGGAGCGACAGACCACGGTTGTTGAGTTCGTCGGCGCGCAGATCGGCGGCCTGCGACATGGGACGCGGATACGCCGAGCCGGTCGCCTGCTCGTAGATTCCGGTCAGTACATCCGCGATGTCCGCCATCGAGGCCGGCCGGTGAGCCGGGTGCTGCCGCAGGCAGCGCCGGAGCAGGTGGGCGACTTCCGGCGGCGCCGCGACCGGATTCGACGGGTCGGCCAGGTATTCCTCCAGCGCGAGACCCGCGACCGAACCAGCCGCCCAATGCACACCGCCGGTGAACATTTCCAGGACCGAGACCGCGAAACTGTAGACATCGCTGCGCCGCCCGACGGGCTCGCCCGCGAGCTGCTCCGGGGACGCGTAGCCGACCGTCATGCCGCCGGACGGCACCAACACGCTGATGCCCGGCGCCATGTGGAGGTCGGCCGGGGCCGTGGTGGCCTTGGACCGGGCGAGACCGAAGTCGGTGATCTTCGCGGCGCCCGTGCCGTCGAGCAGAATGTTGGCCGGCTTCACGTCCTGGTGCACCAGGTCTCTGCGATGGGCGTGCTCGAGTCCACGGGCCGCTTGGACCGCCGTGTCGAGAACACGGGCGAGGGCCTGTCGCGCATCCCCGGCGTGCAGGCGCCCGTCGCCGATCCAATCGGCCAGGCTGCCGCCGTCGACGTACTCGGCGAACACGCGGGGAACACCGTCGATCACCCGCACGTAATGGCAGGCGCAGACGTTCGGATGGAGCCCGAGGGACACCCACGTCTCGGCCTCCCTGATGAACAGCTCCTGATCGCCGGGGCTCGGGAACAGTTCGGGCCGCGAACTCTTCACCGCCATGTCGATGCCCCAGGCGAGATGCCGTACCCGGTGCACGACGCCCATCCCGCCCCGGCCGAGCTCGCCGATCACCCGGTACCGGCCGTCGATGGTCTCGCCGGTCGCCCAAACGGCCGGCGACGTAGGTGCGTTCACTGCGATTCCTCATCGTGGTTGCGGCAGAAGTCGCTGTCCTGGAAGGCCCGGACGCAGAAGATCCGGTTGTCAGATTTTGACGAGGGTCAGTATGTGACGTCGTCGATCCTGGTGTCGATGCAGCCTACGTCCTCGAGGTCCATGACCAGGTTCTTCACAGCCTGGGTTACCCAGGAGGTGGTCGGGTGTGCGGTGGGGCCCCTCCGGCCACTCCCACGCCTGCGCCCACGAGACCACGCCTGTCGTCGAGTTGGACGGTGTTCTCGTTACGGTCAGCGTTGACGACGATGGAACGCTGTGGCGACCCTGACGACGACGACCCTGACGACGACGAGAGGCCAAGGGGCGAAGCGGACGCCCATGAGATCGCCTCTGCCTTGCGGGTGGCGCATCTGGATGACTGGTCACGCGCTGGGCGCCGTCACAGGGGGCGCGGCAGATGGCCCGCGCGGTCGGTTGCTGGAGGAAGTACCGGCCCGGCCCTCAGACGCCCGCTGCCACCGCGGCGCCCAGCCCGAGCAGGACGACCCCGGTCGTCACACTGAGCCCCCGCAGGACAGTCGGCCGCGATACCAAGGCGCGCCCTCGGCCGACGGCCCAGATGAGCAACAGGTACCAAGAGGCACTGACGAGCGCCCACAGAGCTCCCAGGGCGACGGTCGACAGGAACACCGGGCCCTTCGCCGTCACGAATTGGGGCAGCACCGAGACGGCGAACACGCCGGCCTTCGGGTTGCCGAGGTTGGTGCTCAGGCCGGTGAGGTATCCGCCCGCGAAGCCGGTGCGGCGCCCGCCCTCGCGGGGCGGACGGGTGGAGACGGCGGTGAGCGCGGTCCGCAGCGTGTTCACCCCGAGGATCATCAGCACGATGCCGCCCGCGATCCGGAGTACCGCGTACGCGGGCGGGCTGGCCAGCAGGACAGCGGACAGCCCGGCCGCGGCGGCCGTGGACCACAGCAGGAAGCCGGTGGCGTTGCCCGCGAGCGTGCCTCGGACCGTGCGTTGCCCGCCTTCCAGAACCTGCCGGATCATCATGGCTGTACTCGCGCCTGGCAGCATCGCCAGCAGCAACGTGGTGGCGATGAAAACGGGCACATGCGTAGGCATGGGGAAAGAACCCTTCCAGGGATCGCGGTCGATGGGTGCACGGTGCACCACCAGGCTTCCTCTCCCGCACTTATAAGAGAAGTTAAAAGAGAAGGGTGCAGCGTTAGGATCAGTGAATGGTGGTGGACCCGGGACAGCTCCGGCTTCTCGCGTTGATCGAGCGGCACGGCTCCTTGACGGCGGCGGCTCACGCCCTCCAGCTCACGCCCGCGGCGGTCACACAGCAGGTGGTCAAGGCCGAGCGCGACTGGCAGGTGCCCCTCGTCATCCGTGGTCCTCGCGGAGCAACACTCACCGCGGCCGGTGCGCTGCTCGCCTCCCACGGTCGAACCGTGGAGGAGGCGTCGGACAAGGCCGAGGCGCAACTGGCCGCACTGCTCGGTCACCTCTCCCTACGGCTGCGGATCGGAACGTTCCAGGCGGCTGCCCTGCACCTGCTGCCACCCGCCCTGACGGCCCTGCGGCACCGCCATCCGGACGCCGACGTCTCCGTCGTGGACGTGGTGTCCGGACGCGGAGCGGACGAGATCAGCGCAGGGCGCCTGGACCTCGCCATCGTCGCGTCCTGGGGCACACCGCTCGCGCCGCCCCCGCATCTACGCGCCCACCCGCTCCTGCTGGACCCGATGGTCGTGGTTCTCCCCGACGACCACCCACTGGCCACCGGGCAGCCCGCGGACAGCGAACTGCACCTGGAACAACTGCGCGACGAATCGTGGGTTTCCATCCTGGCCGGCCACGCCGCCCGCGAACAGTTCCACGACGCTGCCCGCGAGGCCGGCTTCACTCCCACCGTGCGGTTCGAGACCGAGTCCTACGACGTCGTCCAGGCCCTCGTCGGCACAGGCAGCGCTGTGGCTCTGGTATCGCGCCTGGCCCTGACCCATGCGCCCGGCACCACCCATCGCGAACTGGCCAGCCCCAGGCCCTACCGCCAGCTCTACGCCCTGACCAGAACCGACGCCGGCCTCACACCACTCGCGGATATGCTGATCGACCTCCTACGTGATGTCGCCCGCGACATCACCGCCACCTGGGAGGCCCCCCTGCAAGAAGAACAACGCTCATTGGACTCACCGCACGGAGCCTGAAAGCGCCTGGTCCTGAATCGCCACTGCCTGGTAGGCAGCGGGCGCTAACACCGGATGGCTGAGTGATTCCTCTGGAAGGCGTCGACCTTCAGGTCCCGGGTGCGGGACAGATGGCGGATCATCGTCGTGCGCGCTGTTTCCGCGTCGCCTTGGCGGAGGGCATCGAGGATCAGGACGTGTTCCTCCTGGCCGGCGCGGAGAGCCTCGTTCAGGTGCTCGACCTGTGTCATCTGCGCGTTGTAGATCTGTTGGAGTACACCGAGCCCGTCGAGCAGCCGGGACATCGTGCCGTTGCGTGCCGCGGCGCGCAGGGCCTGGTGCCACTCGGCGTTGAGCTCGAGATGCTTCTCGTGGTCGGTGCAGTGTTCGGCTTCGGTGGTGATGCGCTCCAGTGACGCCAGGTCACGACGGGATGCCTGTTCCGCGGCCGCCGCGGCGCAGGCGGACTCGAGGGTGATGCGGACGTCGTAGATCTCGCGGATCTCTTCCGGGGTCCGCGTCTTGACGACGTAGCCGCGTATCTCGCGGTTGATCAGCTCTTCCTGGGCCAGCCGGGCGAGTGCTTCCCGTACGGGGGTGCGGGAGACGCCGAGCTTCTTCGCCAGCGCTGTCTCCAGGAGGACGGCCCCTGGGGGGAGTTCACCGCCGACGATCATGGCGCGGATGGATTCGTACTGCACGGCGGCGGAGTCGTAGACGCTCATCCGAAGGTCACCGGTCCACCTGCGGTGTCAACGGTGAAGGAGAGCCTCAAAGGGCCCGAGCTCAGTGGCAGGGTGGTGCCGAGGGCCAGGATGAGGGCACGGACCCCGTCCGGGTCGGGGGTGTGGGCGGACAGGTCCAGCAATGGGGTCTGCGGGAGGGCGGTCTCGGTGGGGTGGGCCGATCCGGTCCAGTCGATGAGGAACGGGACCAGGCCGGAGGGGTGTGCGGTGTCGAAGGAGGTCAGGCGCCATGTCAGCAGGGTGCCGTCCGGGCGGCGGCGGCTCATCGGGAGTACCGGCCCCGGGTCGTAGCCGACCGCGTGGGCATCGGCGACGGTCTTGTCCAGGTCGGGTGGGCTGATGGCCCAGGTCACCGTCCTGGGGCCGGTCAGTTGGTCGATGCCGAAGGGGCGGGGCCGCGGGGGTTCGGGCTGGTCGGGGTCCGGGCCGATGATCTCCAGGTAGCCGGAACCGCCCAGCGATACCAGGTAGTTGCGGGTGCCGCGGCCAGGGTGGGCGCCGCCGGGGGCCGGTTGTACGCCGGTGCGCCGGGCGAAGTCGGCGACCGTCGCCTCGAGATCGGGTGTGGCGAGGACGATGTGGTCGAGGAGTCCGGGATGGGCGTTCATCCCGAGGAGACTACGTACACGCGTGTATACGTTCAAGCCTTGACGTGGAAGAACGCGCCCGGCTACGGTCGGAACGCATCGAGTCCGAGGATCTGACGGGAGGGAGCTGTCGTGAAGTCTGCCGTGTACGACGCCCCCGTCCGCCTCGTCGGCTTCGCCCGCGCCCTGCGGCGCCACATCGATCTGCTGCGGGTCTCCGGCACGCTCTGTCGCGTCTGACCTCGGTGGGGTCCGCCCCCGCGACAGGTAGGTAGCGTCCGGACTTCGTCCGCGGCCTTGTCCTGCGTTACGGGCTTCAGACCCCGCCATGTGGCGTTTTCCGCTCTTCCCCTTCTTTCCTTCCGGCCACTGCCGTGTGCGCCCGCACGTCCGGGCGGCGGCGACCCGGCGTTGCCATGTCCTCATCAGGAGTACGACCGTGATATCCAGCAAGAGACGCCTGCTCATCGGGGCCCTGACGACCACCTCCCTGCTGGTCCTGGCGGCGTGCGGCGAAGGCTCCGGCGCGTCGGCCGACGGCACCGGCCCCGTCTACTTCGGGGTTTCGGCCCCCGTCACCGGCCAGTACGCCGAGTACGGGAAGTTCTACAAGCAGGGCTTCGACCTCGCGCTCGACCAGATCAACGCCGACGGCGGCATCAACGGCCGCAAGGTGAAGCTGAAGTGGGAGGACAGCCAGTCCGACCCCAAGCAATCCGTGCCGATCGCCCAGAAGTTCGTCAATGACAGCTCCATCATCGCGGAGCTCGGCGACTTCTCCAGCCCCGCCTCGATGGCCGCCTCACCGGTCTACGAGCGCAACAAGCTGGTCCAGTACGGCTTCACCAACTCCTCGCCGAAGTTCACCCTCGGCGGGCAGTACATGTGGAGCCCGGGCATCTCGCAGGCCACCGCCGAGGTTCAGCAGACCGATGAGCTGGCGAAGTTCGGCAAGAAGGTCGCGGTGGTCTATCAGAACACCGACTGGGGGAAGCAGGTCTTCGAGATCTTCCAGAAGCGGGCGAAGAAGCTCGGGCTGACGGTCACGTACAGCTCCGCCTACCTCCCCTCCACCACCGACTTCCGGCCGCTGCTGATCAAGGCCCGCGATTCCAAGCCCGATCTCGTCTATGACATCGGCTACGACAACGACGCGGCGGCGATCCTCACCCAGGCGCCCAAGGCGGGGGTCACCGCCAAGATCTTCACCGAGCAGTTGACGGCCACGGGCATCAAGCTCGCGGGGGAGGACGCCGAGGGCGCGCTCACCACGGCGACCTGGTTCCCCAATTCCACCGAGCCCCGGGTCAAGGCGTTCACCAAGGCGTTCAAGGCGAAGTACGGGCATGTGCCGGGCGCGTTCGAGGTGTACGCGTACGACGCGCTGACCCAGTTGGTGCACGCGGCCAAGAAGGGTGGGGCCACCCGGCAGGGCGTGTTCCAGGGGCTGAAGAGCTCGACCGATCTGCCGAGCGTGCAGTACGGAAAGTTCCGCTTCCAGTCCGACCGCCGTCCTGCCGACCCGCCGACCCCCGTCGCGGTGATCGTCAAGAACGGCGAGCAGGTCCCGGCCGAGGGATGACGGTCGAACCATGATCGACACACTGCTCGCCGGGATCATCCACGGCAACACCTACGCACTCGTCGCGATCGGACTCTCGCTGATCTTCGGCGTATCCAATGTGGTCAACTTCGCCCAGGGGTCGGTCTTCGCGGTCGGCACCATGTCCGGCTGGTGGCTCATCGCCGAGCAGCACTGGCCGCTGTGGGCGGCGATCGTCGGCGTCTGCGCCTTCACCGCCGTCCTGGGCCTGGCCGTCAACGTGCTCGCGGTCCAGCCGCTGGCCAAGGTTCCGCCCATCGCCGCGCTGCTGGCCACGTACGCGGTGTCGGTCGTCCTGGACAACCTCTCCCAAGTGGTGTTCGGCCCCGACACCCGGCGGTTTCCGCAGGCTCTGGACACGCTCAACTTCCAGGTGGGGGGCTTCCGTTTCGGCACCCTCGACGTGGTGATGTTCGCGGTGAGCGTCGGCTGCATCCTGCTGCTCGGCGGCTTCCTCAAGTTTACGAAGTACGGGCAGGCCATCCGCGCCACCGCCCAGGACTCCGATGCGGCGCTGCAGATGGGCGTGCCCGTGGGCAGGGTGCGGAACCTGTCCTTCATGCTCGCCTCGGCGCTCGGCGGCCTGGCCGGTGTCCTGGTCGGCATGTACAACAGCAACATCTCGCCCAGCTCAGGTACGGCCGCGGGGCTGACCGCCTTCACCGCCGCGACCCTGGGCGGCCTCGGCAATCTGCCCGGAGCCGTGCTCGGGGGGCTGGCGCTGGGCATCGTCGAAGCCTTCGGCATCTCCTACTGGGGCGCCGGTGTCGACAACCTCATCATCTTCGGCGTCCTGCTGCTCGTGCTCTGGCTCCGGCCCGGGGGGCTGCTGGGCAAGGTGCCCCTGATCTCCGCGGAGCCGCTGACGGGGACGTTCCTCGGCGGCGGCCGGCCCATCCGGCTGAGGTGGTGGCAGGCCCTGGCCCTGGTCGGCGTCGCCGCCGGCGTCGTGCCGTGGGTGGCGGACGACTACCAGCTGACGACCGGCACCCAGGTGCTGATCTTCGCGATCCTGGCCCTCTCCCTCACTCTCGTCTCCGGTTCGGCGGCCCAGATCTCGCTCGGCCAGGCCGGGCCCATGGCCGTGGGCGCCTACACCTCGGCGCTGCTCGTCGGGGAACACGGCTGGCCCTTCCTGGCCGGTCTGTTCGCCGCCGGCCTGGCGGCCGCGGCCGTCGGCACTGTTCTGATGTCCCCGACGTGGCGGCTCAGCGGCCACTACGTGTCCATCGCCACCCTCGGCATCGGCGCCGTGACCGTGGCCGCGATCCTCAACCTCGACTGGCTGACCCATGGCCCGCTGGGCATCACGGCGATCCCACCGCCCAGCCTCTTCGGCCACCAGATCATCACGCCCACGGAGACCTATCTCCTCGACCTGACCGTCCTGCTGGTCGCGCTCGGGCTCGTCGTACGGCTGCAGAAGTCCTTCCTCGGCACCGTCTGGTCGGCGGTCGGCGCGGACGAGACGGCCCTTGGCGCCTCGGGTCTGCGCCCGGCCGACTACAAGGCGCTGGCGTACTCCGTCGGTGCCTTCGTCGCCGGGCTCGCCGGAAGCCTGCTGGCCCACCAGTACAGCTATCTGGACCCGACGATGTTCAGCCCGGAATTGTCCATGCTGGCCCTGACCATCATCGTGCTCGGCGGGATGAACAGCCCGTTCGGCGCCGTGCTGGGCGCGGTGGTCCTCGTGGGCGCCCCCGAGTTCCTGCGGATGGCGCAGGACGCCAGGCTTCTGACCTACGGAGTGCTCTTGCTGCTGCTCATCCGATTCCGGCCACAGGGCCTGTGGGCGAGGCGGGCATGACGGCCGAACGCTCTCCCGCACCCGTACCCGCGCCCGCGCCCGTACTCGAAGTCGCCGATCTCGCCCGCTCCTTCGGTGCCGTACGCGCCGTGAACGGCGTCTCGTTCCAGGTCCGGCAGGGCGAAGTGGTCAGCATCATCGGCCCCAACGGCTCAGGCAAGACCACGACGCTCAACCTGCTCAGCGGGCTGCTCACCCCCGACAGCGGCGAGATCCGGCTGCACGGCCGCCGCATCGAACGGCTGCCCGCCGAGCGCAGGGCGGAACTGGGCATCGCCCGCACCTTCCAGAACGGCCGGGTCTTCGCGAGCCTGCCCGTCGCGGACAACGTCTACGTCGGGCAGTACGCCACGCTGAAGCGCACCCGGCCCTTCCCCCGGCTGCGCCACCTGCCCGTGCTGCGCTGGCTCCCCCTGCTGGCCGAGCTGCTGCTGGCCCTCGTACAACCGCCGGCCGTACGACGCGAACAGTCCGAGGCCGCCGCGCGGACCGAAGCGCAACTCGCCCGCTTCGGGACACGGCTGCTGCCGCGCGCCGACCACCGTGCGCACACCCTGTCGTACGCAAACCGGCGGCGCACCGAGATCGCCCGCGCGCTCGCCCTCGAACCGGCGCTGCTGCTCCTGGACGAGCCGACGGCCGGGATGAACCAGACCGAGACGGCCGAAGTTCTCGACCAGCTCCTCGAGTTGAAGGCCGAGGGGCAGACGATCGTGCTGGTCGAGCACAAGATCGACCTGGTGATGACGGTCTCCGACCGGGTGATCGTGATGGACGAAGGACAGCCGATCGCCGCCGGGACGCCCGCGGAGGTCCGCGACGACGAGCGGGTCGTCGAGGCCTACCTCGGCCGCCGCCGTGCGCAGCGCGAGGAGGCGTCCCGATGATGGTGCCCGCGCCGGAGACACACGCGCCGCCGCTGAAGACACGGGCGCCGCTGCTCGAACTGAAGGACGTAGATGTCCACTACGGCCCCTCACAGGCGCTCACCCAGGTGTCCCTCCAGGTCGGACGCGGTGAGATCGTCTCCCTGCTCGGCGGCAACGCCTCCGGCAAGTCGACCACCATGAAAACCGTCCTCGGCCTGCTGCGACCGGCCGCCGGCCAGGTCCTGCTGGACGGCGAACGGATCGACACCCTCCCCACGAGGGCTCGGGTGCGCCGGGGCATCGCCTCCGTCCCCGAGGCCCGACGGGTCTTCACCGGAATGACGGTCGAGGAGAATCTGCACATCGGCGCCTTCACCCGCGCCGGACGCGGCGAGATCCGCCAGGACATCGATCGGCTCTACGAGTCCTTTCCGCGCCTGGCCGAACGCCGCACCCAGCACGCCGGCACCCTCAGCGGCGGCGAGCAGCAGATGCTGGCCTTCGCCCGTGCGCTCATGAGCAGACCGCGGCTGATCTGCATGGACGAACCCACGATGGGGCTGTCCCCGCTCTTCGTCGACCGGGTGCTGGACATGATCGCCGACGTCAACCGCACGCTGGGCGTCGCGGTGCTCATCGTCGAGCAGAACGCCGAACTGGCCTTGTCCATCGCCTCCCGCGGCTATGTGCTGCGCACCGGATCGATCGTGCTGCACGGGCAGGCGAGCGAGCTGCTCGACGACCCGTCCGTCCGCGAGTCCTACCTCGGAAAGGCCAACTGATGCCTGTACGAAAGCCGTTCCGGCTCGGCGTCTTCACCCGCCTGGTCGACGACGTCCCGCCCGCTGAGCTGTACGCGCGGGCACTGGAAGTGTTCACCACCGCCGAGGAACTCGGCTTCGACACCGGCTGGGTCGCCCAGCACCACCTGCGCGACCAGGGCGGGCTACCGTCGCCGCTGGTCTTCCTGACGGCCGCCGCGGCTCGCACAACACGGCTGCGGCTCGGCACCGGGATCATCACCCTGCCCCTGGAGAGCCCGTTCCGGCTCGCCGAGGACGCCGCGGTGCTCGACGCGCTCAGCGGTGGACGGCTGGAGCTCGGCTTCGGCACCGGCGGCGGTGACCTCGTGTTCTCCGTCTTCGGTCAACGGGCGGAAGACCGCCGCGACACTTACGAACGGGCCCTGCGGGTGGTGCGCGACGCGCTGTCCGGCAAGGAGCCCGTGCCCGGCGCCCCGCCGCTCTTCCCACCCGCCGACACCCTCGGTGACCGGCTCTGGGAGGCCACCTTCGGGGTGGCGGGCGCGATACGGGCCGCGCGGAACGGCAGTGGTCTGCTGCTGGCCCGTACCGCTCTCAGCCCGGTGCCGGACGGTCGGCCGGAGCCGCCCCGCGTACCGCTCGGCGAGGCGCAACACCCCCTGGCCTCGGCCTATCTGGAGCACTGGGCGCGGCCGGATGCCGCTCCCCGGATCGGCCTGTCCCGATCGGTGTACGTGGCCCCGAGCCGCGCGGAGGCGCTGGCGGACGCCGAGGACGGCTTTCGCCGGTTCGCCGCGGTGGCCGGTGAGGCAGCGGCCCGGCGCACGCAGGACGACGCCCATGTCGGCAGCCCCGAGGACGTCATCGCCTCGCTCGGCGCCGACCGGCTGCTCCCGCCGGCCAGCGACCTGATCGTCCAGGTCCACTCGATCGATCCGTCGCACGAGAAGACGCTCCGGTCACTGGAGCTGATCGCCACCGAGGTCGCCCCGGCGCTGGGCTGGCGGCCCGGCCATGACGATGTTCCCCGCCCCGGCGCGGAAACCGCCCCCGAGCACGTCCCCACCACCACCGATTCCCCCGCCGAGGAAGGCCACTCACGATGAACACCCGATCCGGGACACCCACCGATCTGATCGACACGCTGCTCGGCATCGAACCGGGCTCACCGCTGGCGCGGCTGCGCGCCCGCCGACCGGAGGCGACCGGTCACACGCAGGGCAGCTACGACGCGCTCTTCGCATCCGCCGCCCCCGCCACCACCGTGACCACCACCGAGCGGTTCGCCGCCGCGCTGCGGGTGGCGCGGCTGCACGGCGACCAGCTCCTGGGCGAGCACTACGCCAGGCAGCTGCTCGGTGCGGACGGTGCGACGAAGGAGCTCGTGACGGCCGTCGAGGACGTCCGACCGCCGCGCCCCGCCACCGAACCGCCCGCCCCCGAACCGCTGTCCGGACAAGGCCGATTGCGCGCCATCCTCGCGCACGCCGACCTGCTGGTGTTGCGGCCCGCGGCAGCCACCCCTGCCGACCTGGACGCCCTGGCCGAGGCCGGGCTCGGCGCGGCTGAGATCATCACGGTGTCGCAGCTCATCGCGTACGTCAGCTTCCAGGTCCGGCTGCTCGCCGGCCTGGCGCTGATCCGCGGGGACGAGCGGTCCGAGCCGGGCCCCGTACGCGGCCCGCTGGACGCGCCCCAGACCGGATTCACGCAGGAACAGCTGGGCTGGACGCCCTGGCTGGAACCCGTCGCGGTGGGGGACGTGACGGACGAGCAGCGCGCGGTCCTGCCCGGACAGCGTCTGCAGTCCCCGTACTTCCGGCTGCTCGCCCTGGACCCGGCGGTGCTCGGTGAGCGCACCGCCACCGACAACGGCATCTTCTACACCCGGGGCGGCCTGCCCCGGCAGGAGCGCGAACTCGCCGCCACCGTGACCTCGCGCGTGAACGGCTGCGTGTTCTGCGCCTCGGTGCACAGCCGCTTCGCCTCCCAGCTCAGCAAGCGGGACGGGGATGTCCAGCGGCTTCTGGACGAAGGTGTGGACGCACCCCTCGACGACCGCTGGCGTGCCATCACGGACCTCGCGGCGGCCCTGACCACCACACCGCCGACCGCAGCACAGGCCCATGTCACAGCCCTGCGTGAACTCGACCTCGACGACCTGGACATCCTCGACGCCGTCCAGGCCGCCGCGTTCTTCGCCTGGGCCAACCGCCTGATGCTGACCCTCGGTGACCCCGAATCGCCCGCGCAGCCCTGAACCGAAGGAGCCATGCCATGTCCCCCACCGCGACAGCCGACACCACCCGCAAGAACAAGGACGAAGAGCGGCAGGCAGCGGACCAACTGCTCGACACCGCCCCCGACCCGCAGCCCGGACTGCGCGCCTACCTCGAGGTCAAGCGCGCCGCGCTGCTCGCCAAGCGGGAGGCCGAGCGGGTCCGCCCCCTGTCCGAACCGAACCGGCTGCGGGCCAGGACCAAGGCCGAGGACCGCAGCGGCGTACGGCGCATCCGGATCCGCCACCACCAGATCCTCAGTGACTCCCCGCTGGACTTCGCCGGCTACGACCTCGGGCCCGCCTCGCCCGAGATCCAGCTCGGCGTACTCTCCAGCTGCCTCACCCACATCTTCCTCATCCAGGCCGCCGACCTGCGGATCCCGCTGGACTCCCTCGAGGTCGAGGTGCAGGCCGACCAGGACCCGCGCGCCGGAGCGCCCGGGTTCGAGCAGGTGCCGATCTACCCGCACAACATCTCGTACACCGTGCACATCACCTCACCGGCCGCCAAGGCGCGCATCCGCGAGCTGCACGAGACGGTCGAGCGCAAATGCCCGATCTACAACCTCCTCGTCAACCCGCAGCACATCACCGGCCGAGTCGTCCTGACCGGCAGTCCGGAGGAGATATGACCGGAGGCGGCGCCCTGCTGGTCCTCAGCTCGTGGTGGTCTCGGCGGCGGGGGAGAGGACGCGACCGCCGGGGATCGCCGCAAGCAAGTCGCGGGTGTACTCGTGTCGGGGGCGGGTGAAGAGCTCCTCCGGTGGGCCCGTCTCGACGATGCGGCCGGCTCGCATGACGGCGACCTGGTGCGCGATCTGGCGTACGACGGCCAGGTCGTGGGAGATGAAGAGGTACGCCACGCCCGTATCGGCCTGCAACTCGGCCAGCAGATCCAGGACTTGGGCCTGCACGGACACGTCGAGCGCGGAGACCGGTTCGTCGCACACCACCAGATCGGGGGAGAGGGCGAGAGCGCGGGCGATGGCCACACGCTGACGCTGCCCGCCGGACAGCTCCGCCGGGCGGCGTTCCAGCGTGGCGGCGGGAAGCGCCACCCGGTCGAGCAGTTCGCGGGCCCGGGTGAGGCGGGAGAAGCGGTCGCCGACCTTGAAGGCACGCAGCGGTTCGGTGATCACATCGCCGATGGAGAAGCGTGGGTCGAGCGAGGCGTACGGGTTCTGGTAGACGAGCTGGGCGCGGCGGCGCAGCTCTCTGGCCCGGGGGCCTCGGGCGGTGGTGACGTCGGTGCCGTCGAACAGGACGTGTCCGGCGGTCGCGTCGGCGAGACGGAGCACCAGGCGTGCGGTGGTGGACTTGCCCGAGCCCGATTCGCCGACCAGTGCCAGGGTCCGGCCGCGATGGAGGGTGAAGCTGACGTCGTCGACCGCGCGCAGTGTCCGGGGCCGGTCCCCGGTGCGGGGCAGCCTGAACTCCTTGACCAGGTTGCGTGCTTCGACCAGGGGCGCCGTGTCCGTCTTCGGCGCGGGGACAGCCGCGCGGGGACGGGTGGTGGTCAGGCTCGGGGCGCTGGCCAGCAGGTGCCGGGTGTACTCGTCCCGCGGGTCGGCCAGGATGTCGCGGGTGGGGCCCGCCTCGACGACCTTGCCCTGCGACATGACCACCAGGCGCTGCGCCCGGTCGGCGGCGACCCCGAGGTCGTGGGTCACGAGCAGGACCGCCGTGCCCGACTCCTCGGTGAGGCGCTGGAGGTGGTCGAGGATGACCCGCTGCACGGTGACGTCGAGCGCGCTGGTCGGCTCGTCCGCGATGATCAGCTCGGGCTTCGCGGCGATGGCGATGGCGATCAGGGCGCGTTGCCGCATTCCGCCGGACAGTTCGTGCGGGTACTGCCGGGCCCGGACGGCCGCGTCGGGCAGCCCGGCCCGGTCCAGGACGGCGATCGCCTCGGCGGGGGCCGAGCGACGGGTCGCCAGACCGTGGATGCGCAGGACTTCGGCGACCTGTTCGCCGACCCGCTTGACCGGGTTGAGCGAGACCGTCGGGTCCTGGGGGACCAGCCCGATCCGCGCCCCGCGTACGGTGCGCAGCTCCACCTCCGACAGCGTGGCCAGGTCGCGCCGGCCGAAGCGGACCGTGCCCGCGTCGATGCCGCCGTTCCCCGGCAGGAGCCGGGTGATCGCGTGCGCGGTCGTGCTCTTGCCGGAGCCCGACTCGCCGACCACCGCCGTCACCTGTCCTGGCCATACATCGAGGTCCACGCCCCGGACGGCCGAGACCGTACCGCCCCGGGTGCGGTACGAAACCGACAGGCCGCGTATCTCCAGCAGGGGTTGTGGTGTGTGCGTCACGTTCTCGTCCGCTCCGGGTGGGGTCGTGGTGGTGCCGGTCATCGCTGCCTGGACCATTCGCCGTCCAGCGCCCGTGCGATGCGGTTGGTGGCCAGCACGGTCGCGGCGATGGCCAGTCCGGGCAGCGCGGTCAGCCACCAGGCGTTGGCGAGGTAGTTGCGGCCGTCGGAGATCAACGTGCCCCACTCCGGGGCTGGCGGGGGCGCCCCGTAGCCGAGGAAGCTCAACGCCGACACGGCCAGGATGGAGGAGCCGAAGTCGAGGGTGGCCAGGACGATCACCGGGCCCGCGGCATTGGGCAGCACATGCCGGCCCAGCACCGAGTACCAGCGGGCCCCGCACGAGCGCGACGCCTCGACGAACACCGCCTGACGCACCCGGAGCACCTCCGCGCGCGCCACTCGGGCGAACGCGGCGACACTGGCGATGCCGACCGCGACCGCCACCTTCACCGTCCCGTACCCGAGCGCGGTGACGAGGGCCAGGGACAGGAACAGCGCGGGGATGGACAGCAGTACGTCGACGAAGCGCATCAGCACGTCGTCCACCCAGCGGCCCACGAACCCGGCGACCACGCCGAGCAGACCGCCGACCACGAACGCGACCAGCACCGCGATCAGCGTGGCCTTCAGGGACAACTGGGCGCCGTGCACCACGCGGGAGAACACATCGCGTCCCAGCTCGTCGGTGCCGAACCAGTGGGTGCCGCTCGGGCCGCGGAAGTTCTGCGACGGCACCCCCTTCAGCGGATCCTGCGAGGTGAACAGGTCCGGCCAGAACGAGGCCAGCACCACCAGCACGAGGACGGCGACCGACAACAGCAGACCGGGGCGGCGCACCAGGAATCGCAAGCCCCGCCGTACGTCGATGCGATGCCCCGGTCCGGGAGCGGGGCCCGGGTCGGCCGGCCGGGCGAGGCCGGGGGCGGCCTCGGCCGGGTTGGCCGGGTTGGCCGGGTTGGCCGGGAATTCGTCAAGGCTCTGGCTCATGCGATGCCCGCCCTTCTGCCCGAGGCCACCACGATCCGCGGGTCCAGCAGCGGATAGACCAGGTCGATGACCAGGTTCGTCGTCACGAAGATCAGTGCCCCGAACACCACCACCCCTTGGACCAGCGGGATGTCCTGGGCCGTGACCGCCGCCGCGGTCACGCGGCCGAGGCCGTCACGGGAGAACACGGTCTCGACCACCACCGAACCGGCGATCAGCTGCCCCACCAGCAGGCCGACGACCGTCAGCGCCGGCAGGGACGCGTTGCGCAGCGCGTGCCCTAGATGGACCCGCCACCGGCCGGCGCCCTTGGCCCGCGCGGTCTCCACATACGCCTGGTCCAGCGCGGTGAGCAGGCTCTTGGCGAGCACCTGGGCGATCTGCGCGCCGGTCGGGACCGCCAGCGTCAGGGCCGGTAGCACCAGCCCCCGAAGGCCGTCGTTGCCGAACGCCGGAAACCAGTGCAGCCGGAAGGAGAACGTCTCGACGAGCAGCAGCCCCACCCAGAACGTGGGAACGGACACTCCCAGCGGCGGCAGCGACAGCAGCAGCTGTCGCAGCCAGCGCCGAGAGGTGTACGTCGCCACCACCGCCAGACCGCCACCGAGGAGCACCGCGAGCAGCAGGGCCGCGCCGGTCAGCTGGAGGGTCTGCGGCAGCGCGTCGGCCAGCGCCCCGGCGACCGGCCGGCCGGTGGCGACCGAGTCGCCGAAGTCCCCGCGCACCGCCCGGCCGAGGTACTCGGCGTACTGCACCAGCACCGGCTTGTCGAAGCCGTACTCGTGCCGCAGGGCGGCGATCTGCTCCGGATCGACCTGCCCCGAGTCCATTCCGGCACTGGCCATCGCCGTGACCGGGTCGCCCGGCAGATAGTCCAGCACCAGGAACGAGACCGTGTAGGCCGCCCACAGCACTCCGGCCGCCTGGGCGAGCCGTTTGATCACATAGCGGCGCACGGGTTAGCCGATCCAGGTGTCGTGCAGCTGGATCCGGCTGGAGGCGTCGAAGTTCAGGTCGTGCACCTTCTTCGATACGCCCAGCTGGGTCTGGAGCTCCACCACCGGTGCGTAGTAGGCACTCCGTACGATCAACTGCTGGGCCCGGCCCACCAGTTGCTCGCGCTTGACCGGGTCCGTGGTGGCGGCCTGCGCGGACAGCGCCGCATCCAGGCTGCCCGCCGGCACACGGTAGAAATTGGCCAGCTCGGTGGAGAAGGAACTGCGCAGGATGTCCGGATCGGCACGGGTGATGTTCCCCCAAGCCGCGTCGTAGCCGCCCGACTGCAGCGTCGGCGCCAGCTGAGTGACCTGGAGCTGCTTGAGGGTCACGGCCACGCCCACGGCCTTGAGCTGCTGCTGAAGCAGTTCCAGAGCAGGCTGGTTGGTTGCCGAGTTGGGGATCCAGTCGATGGTCAGGCTCAGTTTCTTGCCGTTCTTCGTGCGGATGCCGTCGCTGCCGGTGTTCCAGCCTGCCTCGTCCAGCAGGGACTTCGCCTTGGCCGCGTCGAAGGCCAGGTCAGGGGCGAGGTTGGTGTAGTCGGGCGTGGTGTGTGCGAGGACGCTGGTCGCCGCCTTGGTGCCGGTGGGGAACACGGTGTCGGCGATCTGCCGCCGGTCGATGGCCGACAGGATCGCCTGGCGCACCCTCGCGTCCTTCAGCGCCGGCCGCGAGCTGTTGAGCCCGAGACCGAACACGATGCCGGGGTTGGCCCGTCGCTGGAGAGTGACCTGGCCGCCCTTGAGCGTCGCCTCGTTGGCCCTGCCCACGCTGCTGATCGCGGCCACCTGGCCGGACTGGAGACTGCCGGCCCGCACGCCCGCTTCCGGTACGACCTTGAACACCAGCTTGTCCAGATACGCCTCGCCCTTCTTGCGCCACCGCGAGGAACCCCATGCGTACCCGCCGCGCTTGGCCAGGGTGATCGACTGGTTCTGCGCGTACTGCTTCAGCACGAAGGGCCCGGATCCGACCACCCCGTCACTGCACTTCTGCTGCGGTGTCTTCCGCACGCTCGCCGACGACTCGATGCCCAGCGAATGCGTGGAAGTGGCCTGCAGAAACTGGGCGTTGGGCTCCTTGAAGGCCACCTTGACGGTGAGCGGGTCGACCACGGTGGTGCTCTTGACGCCACTCAGGTAGCCCTCGGCCAGGGTCCCCAGGGCGCCGAGCTTCGGCACCGCGTCGAAGTTGTCCTTGACCACCTGCGCAGTCAGCTTCGACCCGTCGCTGAAGGTGACACCCGACCTCAGATGGAAGGTGAACGTCGTCGTGTCGGAGCTGATGTCCCAGCTCTTGGCCAGCCACGGCACGATCTTGCCGGTTTTGGGGTCCTGGTCCGTCAGGGAGTCCACGATCTGGCGCACCGAGTAGATGGTGTCGTTGCTGGCAACCTGCTGCGGATCCACGCAGCCGGCGTCCGAACCCACCGCGAAGGTCAGAGTGCCGCCGGACTTCGCCCGGCCGCTGCCGGAGCCGGAGCCGTCGCCGCTCGACCCGCAGGCGGTCAGCAGCACACTGGTGGTCACCAGGGCGGCCAGCGCCGCCCATCGGGAGGATCTGAAATCCGGAAGTGTTGTCACGGAGGGGTTCTCCTACTCGTGTCACCAGGCATGGGGTGCCGTATGAGGCACGGCCGCGCATGGGCGTGCGGCCCCGGCCGGCGCGACGCCGGTGGCGGGGGAGCGCTGTGCAGACAGGGATCAGGGGGAAACGGGGATCAGGCGGAAACGAGTGCGGCGACCACCGGGGCCGGACTCCGACCGGCGGCGGGAAGGGCCGTCAGGCCTGACAGAGACAGCTGGTCGCGCGCTTCAGGTCGATGTGGCGCCGACGCGAGAGCCGGGAGAACACCGTGGCGACGGCGAAGGAGGTACTGAGGTCACCACCGTGCCGCATACCGGTCCTCCACATCTCCGGCCCGCCCACGGGGCCACGCGCTTGCGGGGATCGTCGGTGATCCCGCCGGGCTTTCACCTGGAGCACCCCACCGCGCGGGAGGGTTGCCGGTCAGCGAGCCAGGGCTTGACGCTGACGCTCAATGCCATTCGTGATCGTACGGAGCGGTCCCGCCGTACGTCAATGCCGTCGGCCGACAGCCCGGCTCAGGACCCGCCGCGCTCGCGGGGAGTCTTCTGACCTGCCTCGATCGCCACCGACAGCCGGTTCTCGGCCGGTGGCAGCGGGCAGGTGGCCAGGTCCGTGTAGGCGCACGGCAGATTCGCGGCGCGGTTGAAGTCCAGGACGACCGTGCCGTCGGCGGCGGGCGGCTCGAGGGCCAGGACCCGGTTGGCGGCGTAGGTGGTGACCCCGGACGTCGCGTCGGTGAACAGCGCCATCAGCCGGCCCGCGCCCCGTCCGGGGAAGGCGGTCAGGGACAGCTGACGTCCGTGCAGTTCGAACTCGATCCGGCCCGGCGCGTCGTACACATGCTCAAGGCCCTCCACCGCGGCGCCCACGGTGGTCGGCCGCGGTGTGCCGAAGGGGAGGTATCGGCCCGTCACGACCCAGCGCGGGTCGGGGGCGTAGGCGGGTGTTCCGGTGAAGGCGGTGCGCAGCGGCGCGTCCGGGTGCCGGGGGCGCACGATGTCGTTGCCGCCGCGCCTGGCGACCTCGATGACGGCGTCTCCCCAGACCGCGTCGATGCCGCCACGCTCGGGAAGCACGCCGAAGCGGTGCTCGCCCCGTACCGGCGTTCCGTCGACGACCAGTTCCTGGCCGGCGTCGAGGGTGACGACGACCCCGTCGCGACCGGTGTGCCATGCGCCGGGCGCGTCGGGGAAGCGCTGCGGCCGGTCGTCGAGCCAGTGCAGGCCGGTGATCGCCAGGAACCCGTGCGGGTCGGCGAGCCGGGCCTCCTGGGCGCGGTACCAGTCCAGCCAGTTCTCGGTGAAGGCCTGGAGGTCCGTCGTGGTGATCTCGGTGGTCATGCGTTCTCCTTCGTTCCGCGAGGCTCGGCCTCGCACAAGGTGCAGGACATCCATCGGGCCGGCGGCCCGACGGTCGCTCTCAGCCGGCCAGTTCGCCGAGGAGTGCCCAGGTGCGCCGGCGGTCCGCTTCTCCCGCGATCTCGGTGCCCGAGAACACGACCTCGGTGGCGCCGGCGTCGCGGTAGCGCCGTACCTCGGCTTCGACTGTCTTCTCGTCCCCGATCACGGCCACGTCGGCGGCCCGTCGGCCGCCGGAGAGTTCGATGACCCGCGCGTAGGACGGGATCTGTTCGTAGAACGCGAGGCTCTCGGTGGCCTTCGCCCGCACCGCGTCCACGTCGTCCGTGACCACGCCGGGCACCAGGGCCACGATCCGGGGCGCGGGACGGCCGGCGGCCTCGGCCGCGGCGGTCAGGGCGGGAACGATGTGTTCCGCCAAGGCGCGCGGCCCCGCCAGATAGGGCAGGATCCCGTCCGCGAGCTCACCGCTGGCCCGCAGCGCCTGCGGCCCCATCGCGGCGACCAGCAAGGGGACACCGCTCTCGGCGCCCGGTACGCGCGCCGGGATCGGGGTGGTGGCGGTGAGCAGCTCACCGTGGAAGTCGGCCGTGCCGTTCTGCGTCAACTGCCGCAGTGCGGTGAGGAATTCCCGCAGACGGGCGATGGGGCGTTCGAAGGGCAGACCGAAGCCGGTCTCCGTCAGCAGTTTCGTGCCCAGGGCCAGACCGAGGTGGTAGCGGCCGTGTGTCGCGGCCTGGGCGGTCTGGGCCTGGCTGGAGACGAGCAGCGGGTGGCGACCGAAGACGGGGATCGCGGAGGTGCCCACATGCAGTCCGGGCACCGCCCGCCCGACGATCGCCGCGAGTTGGGGTGAGTCCGCGCCGAAGGTCTGGCCGAACCAAGCCGACCGCAGACCGGCGGCTGCGGCCTCCTGGGCCAGCAGCACGGTGGCATCGACCTGGTTCTGCGCGTCGGACGCGTTGAGCGTTACGCCAATAGTCATGCCAGTCGGAACGGGCGTCGGGCGAACCCGCATTCCGGTCCGCGTGTGACAGGTTCTTGTCAGTCATATGTACAGGGGCCGTGCCCCCTCGCGGCAGCAGCGCGCTGCCCGGTGAAAATCAGCCAGGACACAGCGCTTTCTCCAGTTTTCCTATCGATTTAGTAGGGAAATGTTGACGCCGGCCGCCGGGGCGAGTGAGCATGCTCTACATGTCCGTTACGCAGCAGCGCCTCGTCACCGTACGGCGGGTGGGCCGCACATACATGCCTGACGCGGAGAAGAGCTTTGGCGACACGTGCTGTTCCGTGAGGCGGGTGCGAGCGTGACGACGGTGGGTGAGGCGATCGACGCGGAAACCGGACACGACCACTGGCTGCGCATAGCCCGGGAGATCGCGGACGACCTGGCCACGGACGCGGTCGACCGTGAGCAGGCCGGGAAGGCACCGCTCGACGAGGCTGCGCGGCTGCGCGAGGCAGGGCTGCTCACCTTGCCGGCGGCGGCCGGACACGGCGCGGGAGACGCGGGAGAGGCGGGAGGTGCGGACTGGCGTACGGCCTACGCGGTCGTCCGGACGATCTCAGCGGCCGACGGCGCGATCGGCTACCTCCTCGGCTGCCACTACTTCCTGTCCTCCAGCGCCCGGTTCTTCGCCAGTCCCGCCCTCGCCGCCCGTGTCGAGCAGGAGTCCGCGGCGAGGCAGTGGTGGTGGGGAGGCGGTCTCGTTTCCTGCGAACCGACTCCCGGACTGACCCCCACCGCGCGCGGCTATGTGCTGGACGGGCGGCAGAGTTGTGTCACCGGAGTCGGCATCGCCGATCGGCTGGTCGTCCGTGCCACTCGGTCCGGTAGCGGTGATCCCCTGGCCGTCCTCGTCGATCCCGCCCACCCCGGCGTCGTGTACGTCGACGACGAGGACACCTTCGGGCAGCGCCTGGCGGCCGGCGGCAGTGTGGAGTTCGACTCCGTACCGGTCGCGGCCGACGACGTGTTCGGCTCCGTCTCCTCGGACGAGGGCGCCCTGCCCCCCTTCGCCGGCTTGGCCGCACCGACCGCCCGCCTGGTTTCCGTGCAGTTCTGTCTCGGCGTCGCCGAGGGGCTGCTTGCCGAAGTCCGCGAGTACAGCAGGGTGGTGAACTCTTCCTGGCAGCCCTCCTCGCAACAGCCCTGGCCGGGCAGTCCGTCGCGGGACCCGTACGTGCTGAGCGTGTACGGGGAACTGACCGTTGCCGCACGTTCCGCGTCCGCTCTCGCCGACCAGGCGGTCGAGGCGCTGGGACGTGGCTTCGCACGTGGCGAAGACCTCGACGACGACGAGTGCGCGGAGATCGCCGTACTCGCGAGCGTGGCCGAGTCCGCCGCCGCCCGGGCCGCGCAGGAGATCACCACACGTGCCCTGGATGTCATCGGCGCGCGTGCCGCCTTTCTGCGGCACGGATTCGACCGCTTCTGGCGCAACGCCCGGACGCACACCCTGCGCGAGCCCGTCGCCGACAGACTCCGCGAGGTCGGGGACTACTTCCTCAATGGTGCGCACCCTCCGTTCACCATCCCCTCCTGACGGCGTGCGCAGCCGGTGGCGGGGTGGGCGCGACAGTGGCGGATAATCTCGGCATGCAGATCTCGGCGAGAGCGGACTATGCGGTGCGTGCGGCGTTGGAACTTGCGGCGGCAGGACACGACACCTCGCTCAAGGCCGAGGCGATCGCGGCGGCGCAGGGCATTCCGCACAAGTTCCTGGAAGGCATCCTGGGCGATCTGCGCAGGGGCGGGCTGGTGACCAGCCGGCGCGGTGGGAACGGCGGCTACCGGCTGGCCCGCCCGGCGGACGAGATCGCCATCGCCGACGTGATCCGGGTGGCCGACGGGCCGCTGGTGTCGGTGCGGGGCGTGCGCCCACCCCAGCTCTCCTACACCGGTCCCGCGGAGTCGCTGCTGCCGCTGTGGGTCGCGGTACGCGCCAATGTCCGTAAGATCCTGGGCGAGGTCACGCTGGCCGACGTGGCCACCGCCACGTTGCCCGATGAGGTCCTGCTCCTTGCCGAGGACCCCGAGGCCTGGACGAATCCCCGGCCGACGCCCCTGTCCACCGACCCCTGATCTCCCGCGCGCCGGGCTGCCGCCCGCCGGTGAGATCCGGCGGGCGGCAGTCGCCGCGGCGCCGGACACGTGCGGGGCGGCGAAGGAGGTGCCGGGGATGATGCCTGCTCCGATGCACGCGCGGCGCGGGCCGCAACCGTGACGCGGCGCGAAGTCCTTCGACGGCGTTGCGGAGGTCCGCGACGCAGAGGGCGATGTCACGCCCCGCGGTGTCGATCACCAAGTGGTCCCGGTGCCACGGTGTGTACTGTCCGCGGTGCGGCCACTCGCCCGCCTCTCGTGCTCGGCGGGATCCGAGCAGACGGCCGGGGTAACGGGCGCATGGCGGGCGCGCCAAGCGGTCGTTGCACAGTGGGTTGGCCGACTGCCGTTGTTGACGTGCGAAGGGGGCGCGGATAGCGTCGCCGACATGCGGATTTCCTCGCGGTTCACCCAGCGGCGCGCTGTCGATCTGATGCGCGTCGCCACCGCGCTGTGTAGCTGACCTCCACCGCACGCCGCCGCGCAAGTCCGCGAAGGAGTTCACCGGGTGAGAGGCGCCGCCACCAGGCGCCGCATGCCGGGGCGAAGCGCTCCGTCTCTGTGGCTCGGACGACCATCCTTCACCTGCGCACGCCGGGAACAGGCCGCGGAGCTTGGCTGTTATGAGTCACGATGAGGTGCGCGGTACGGCGCGACGGACGGAGGTGCGGCACATGCGACACCTGCCCCACCCCCGTCCCCGCGCCCTGAACCCGCGCCGCCGTATCCGCCTCCACTCCCGGCCGCACATCGATCTGCGGCGCGTGGCCGGCGCGCTCTGTCGCGCCTGACCCATCCCCCCCCGCCTCCGGCCGGGGACCCCCTCCCGCCGCGCTCGCCCGCCGCCGTGCCCGCCACTCCTCACATGCGGGCCGGTGATGTCGTACGGACCTCCAGGAAGGCACCCACTCGTGTCCTCAGCACCCTCTTCTCCGCTGCACCTCGCCGTCGCCCTCGACGGCACCGGCTGGCACCCCGCCTCCTGGCGCGAGCCGGTGGCCCGCCCCCGGGACCTGTTCGCCGCCCGATACTGGGCCGATCTGGTCGCCGAGGCCGAGCGCGGCCTGCTCGACTTCGTGACCTTCGAGGACGGCCTCGGCCTGCAGTCCTCCCACTTCCTCGAGCCGGACGGTCGCACCGACCAGGTCCGTGGCCGCCTGGACGCCGTCCTCCTCGCGGCCCGTATCGCCCCGCTGACGCGGCACATAGGCCTGGTCCCGACCACGGTGGTCACCCACACGGAGCCGTTCCACATCTCCAAGGCCATCGCCACCCTCGACTATGTCAGCACCGGCCGGGCGGGCCTGCGGGCACAGATCACCGCGCGCCCGAACGAGGCCGCCCACTTCGGCCGCCGCACGATCCCCCACATCGACGCCTACGAGAGCCCGGCCGCGCAGGAGGTGGTGGCCGACCTCTTCGACGAGGCCGCCGACTACGTGGAGGTCGTGCGCAGGCTCTGGGACAGCTGGGAGGACGACGCCGAGATCCGGGACGCCGCCACCGGCCGTTTCATCGACCGCGACAAGCTGCACTACATCGACTTCGAGGGCAGGCACTTCAGCGTGAAGGGCCCGTCCATCACTCCACGCCCGCCACAGGGCCAGCCCGTCGTCAGCGCTCTCGCCCACTGGACGGTCCCGTACCGGCTGGTGGCCCGCCAGGCCGACATCGGTTACGTCACTCCGCGCGACGCCGACCACGCCCGCGCGATCGTCGCGGAGATCCGCGCCGAGCAGGAAGCGGCAGGCCGCGCCGACCAGCCCCTGCACGTCTTCGGTGACCTGGTGGTCTTCCTCGACGACGACCCGGCCGCCGCGACGGCCCGACACGAACGCCTCGACGCCCTCGCCGGATCCCCGTACGCCAGCGATGCCCGCATCTTCACCGGCACCCCAGCCCAGCTCGCCGACCTGCTAGAGGAATGGAGGTCGGCCGGACTGAGCGGATTCCGGCTGCGTCCCGCCGTCCTCGGCCACGACCTTGCGGCGATCACCCGTGGCCTGGTCCCCGAACTCCAGCGCCGGGGCGCCTTCCGCCGCGCCTACGAGGCCGACACCCTGCGCGGACTGCTGGGCCTGGCCCGCCCCGCCAACCGCTACGCCGCCGCCTGAGCCCGAGGGAGACCGTACGACCATGAGCAAGCCGCTGAAGCAGATCCACCTGGCAGCCCACTTCCCCGGCGTCAACAACACCACCGTGTGGAGCGCCCCCGAGGCCGGCAGCCACATCGAGTTCAGCTCCTTCGTCCATTTCGCGCGCACCGCCGAACGCGCCAAGTTCGACTTCCTGTTCCTCGCCGAGGGACTGCGACTGCGCGAACAGGGCGGCAAAATATACGACTTGGACGTCGTCGGCCGCCCCGACACCTTCACCATCCTCGCGGCGCTGGCCGCCGTCACCGAGCATCTCGGCCTGACCGGTACCATCAACTCCACCTTCAACGAGCCCTACGAGGTCGCCCGCCAGTTCGCCAGCCTCGACCACCTCTCCGGCGGCCGCTCCGCCTGGAACGTGGTCACCTCCTGGGACGCCTTCACCGGCGAGAACTTCCGCCGTGGCGGCTTCCTCCCGCAGGACGAGCGCTATTCGCGCGCCAAGGAGTTCCTGGCCACCGCGGGCGATCTCTTCGACTCCTGGCACGGCGACGAGATCCTCGCCGACCAGGTCACCGGCACCTTCCTGCGCGACGCGAAGGCCGGGGCCTTCGTCCACACCGGCCGGCACTTCGACATCCACGGCCAGTTCAACGTCCCGCGCTCCCCGCAGGGCCGCCCGGTCATCTTCCAGGCGGGCGACTCCGACGAGGGCCGCGAGTTCGCCGCCGCCGGCGCCGACGCGATCTTCAGCCGGTACGCCACCCTCAAGGAGGGCCAGGCCTTCTACACGGACGTGAAGAGCCGACTGGCCACCTACGGCCGCCACCCCGACCACCTGCTGATCCTGCCCGCCGCGACCTTCGTCCTCGGCGACACCGACGCCGAGGCCGAGGAACTGGCCAAGGAGGTCCGCCGCCAACAGGTCAGCGGGGCCACGGCCATCAAGCACCTGGAATTCGTCTGGAACCGGGACCTGTCCTCGTACGATCCCGACGGCCCGCTCCCCGACATCGACCCGGAACCCGGCGAGCACCACATCGCCCGCGGCCGGGCGCAGGTGCGCATGTACCGCGATCCGCTGGCCACCGCCCGCGCATGGCGGGAGCTCGCCACCGCCAACAACTGGTCCATTCGCGATCTCGTCATCGAGACCGGCAACCGGCAGAACTTCGTCGGCTCCCCGGCCACCGTCGCGAAGACCATCAACGACTTCGTCCAGGCGGACGCCGCCGACGGCTTCATCCTCGTCCCGCACATCACCCCCGGCGGCCTCGACGTCTTCGCCGACCAGGTCGTCCCGCTGCTCCAGGAACAGGGCGTCTTCCGCACCGAGTACGAGGGCCCGACCCTCCGTGACCACCTCGGCCTCGCCCACCCGGACGACGTACGCAGTGAGCGGGTGGCGTCGTGAAGTTCCTCGCCATCACGCTGATCGTGCACGCCCCGGACCCGGTGACCGGCGTGCGGAAACCGACCGGCGAGCGCTTCCGCGAGGTCGTCGCGGGCGCGCTGCTCGCCGAGGAACTGGGCTTCGACGGGTTCGGGGTGGGGGAGCGGCACGAGCGGCCGTTCATCTCCTCCTCGCCGCCGGTGGTGCTCAGCCACATCGCCGCCCTGACGACCCACATCCGACTGTTCACCGCCGTGACCACCCTCAGCCTGCTGGACCCGGTGCGCGCCTACGAGGACTACGCGACCCTGGACCATCTCTCCGGCGGACGCCTCGAGCTGATCATCGGCAAGGGCAACGGCTCCGCCCAGCGCGAGCTGTTCCACGTCACGCCCGAGGATCAGTGGGAGCGCAACGCCGAGAGCTACGAGGTGTTCCGGCAGATCTGGCGGCAGGACAAGGTCACCGCCAAAACCCGCTTCCGCCCGGAGCTGACGGACGCCGAGGTGTGGCCCAGGCCGCTGCAGCAACCGATCCGGGTCTGGCACGGCAGCGCGACCAGCAAGGAGTCGGTCGACCTCGCGGCCCGCTACGGCGACCCGCTGTTCTCGGCGAACGTCACCAACCCCATCGAACCGTACGCCGAACTGATCCGCCACTACCGCGAGCGCTGGGAGCACTACGGGCACGACCCGGCCGGCATCGCCGTCGGCGCGGGAACGGCGGGCATCTATGCGGCCCGTACGTCCCAGGAGGCGATCGCCACGTACCGGCCCGTGTTCGAGGGCAACGTGGCGTTCCAGAAGCGGCTGGGCCTGGAGCCGGTCTTCCCTACCATCGAGGACTTCGTGGAACGCAGCTCGGCACTGATCGGCAGCCCGCAGCAGATCATCGACAAGGTCCACCGCTACCACGAGCAGTTCGGCCACACCGTGCTGCACCTCCACGCAGAGGCCGGTGGGCTGACGGACGGTCAACATCACGACTCACTGGAACTGTTCCAGTCCGAGGTCGCTCCGGTGTTGCGCCGGGGGATCCCCGATCCGCCGTTCGCCTGGGGCCCCGTGCCTCCGACGTCACCGATCCCCGAGGAGCCCGCCCAGGTCTGACATCCCCCTTGGCGTCCTCGACTGATCGACGACATCCTCGCTCTTCCGGCGGGCGCCCACCGCTCCCCAGGGGCGTCGAAGCGCGCGTCGTAACAGGGTGATCGCCCCAGCTCAGTCCTTCCCTGAAGAGCCTCCGGACAACGCCGACAGGAGAAGTCCGGTGAGGTCTTGGCGTCGTTGCTTCCCGAGCACGCGTTCCAGGGCGGCATCCACGTCGGCGTAGGCATCGCGCCCCGCTCGCAGCAGCTCCTGGCCGGTTGCCGTGACGTGGAGCTCTGCGGTGCGGCCTCGTCCAGGGTCGGTGCGGCGCTCGACGGCACCGCGCTCTTCCAGTTGCCGAACGGTGGCTTGGGCGCTCTGTGCGGTGATCCCTGCCCTGCGGCCCAGTTCGCTGTAGGACATTCCCGGTTCCCTCAAAAGGTGGCCGATGGCCGAGAGGTGGCGCAGCGTGTAACCGGTCGGCTTGAGTGCCCGCTCGACGTCCTGGCGTGTTCGCCGTCCCAGGGCGGCGAGCAGGAAGGCGGTGCTGTTGGGCGGGGGCTGGGCGGTCACGACTCCTCGTTCCTCCTTGGAAAGTTTCAGTTTGACTTTAACTGGAGTTCCGGGCAGGCTCCAGTCCCGGCAGGCGCGACACAAGACCGGGCCCTGAGTTTCAGGCCAGCTGAAACGTGGGTGGAGTGGACCTTGCGATGACGGAGATGAAGCTCCTCGTGGTCGGCGTCAACGGCGGCCTTGGCAGGCAGGTGGTCACCCACTCCCTGGAGCGCGGACACCAGGTGACCGCGCTCGTACGACGGAGTGCAGGGCAGGCCGAGACGCCGGGGCTGCGCGTCGTGGAGGGTGCTGTGGGTGATGACCTGCCCGCCGTACGCCGCGCCGTCGACGGGCAGGACGCGATCGTCAGCGCACTGGGCAATCCGCTCTGGCTCAAGGCGCGTACCGGCTCTGCGGTGATGGCCCGGGCCACCGCAAATCTGATGGCCGCCATGCATCTGCATCAGGTACGGCGTATCGCCATGCCGCTGGCCTGGGGAAGCGGCGCCTCACGGCAGCACACCGCGTGGCCGCTCAAGGCGCTGACCCGGCTGCTCATCCGCCGCGACTACCAGGACTTCGACACCGCGGAGGCGATCCTCGCCGCCTCGGGGCTCGACTTCACCATCGCCTACTTCGGCTCGCTGACCGACCGGCCCGCCTCACCCGCCTGGTCCGCCCACCCCGACATCAAAACCCCCTCGCCCCTGGCGATCAGCCGCGCCGACCTGGCCCAGTGCCTGCTGGACGCCGTCGAATCCCCCAGCCCCACCGCCGGCCGCCTCTCGGTCAGCGGCGCGCCGAAAGGATGACGCTCCCATGAACCTCACGGGCAAGACCATTGTGCTGACGGGGGCGAGCTCGGGTCTGGGCACCGAGGCCGCCCGCCTCCTGAGCGCCCGAGGCGCCGCACTGCACCTCGTGGGCCGCGCGGCAGATAGGCTCGGCAGCCGTCGGGAATGCAGGAGCGGGGGGTGGCGTTGACAGGAACGTCGCTCACATGGGCGGGGTCAAGGGCCCGCCGGATGTGAGCGGAAGGAGGAGTTCATGGCACGCACCACCGTGCGCCCCGTCGTCACGTTGAAGTCGACGGCCGGGACCGGCGTCACCTACGTGACGCGCAAGAACCGTCTCAACGATCCCGACCGGCTCGTCCTGCGCAAGTTCGACCCGGTGGCCGGGGAACACGTCCTCTTCCGCGAGGAGCGATGAACCCAGCCGTTGCCCTTTCGCGGACGGTCACGAGGAAGGAAACATCATGAAGCCTGGAATCCACCCTGTCTCCCGGCCGGTGGTCTTCCGCGACCGCGCGGCGGGCGCGACGTTTCTGACCCGTTCGACCGCGCACACGTCGCGGATCATCGAGTGGGAGGACGGCAACACCTACCCGCTGATCGACGTCGAGACCTCGTCGGCCAGTCACCCGTTCTACACCGGCACCTCGCGGATTCTCGACACCGCCGGCCGGGTGGAGCGTTTCGAGCGGCGCTACGGCCGCACGGCGTCGGCCGGCCGCTGACCGCGGACCGGCGCGTGAGCAGGAGGAGAACATCATGAAAGTACGCAAGTCCCTGCGCTCGCTGAAGTCGAAGCCCGGTGCGCAGGTGGTGCGCCGCCGGGGTGTGACCTACGTGATCAACAAGAAGGACCCCCGATTCAAGGCCCGCCAGGGCTGAGCACTCCCCTCCGCCTGGTCGGCCCGGCCCCTCGATCAGTGGGTGACCGGGCCGATCGGCGTAGGCGGCAGGCGACGAAGCCGGCACCGACCTGGTGCTGGACGCGTGACCACGCCGCCCGGCCAAACGGCGAAAGGTCGGGCTTCGTCGGAATCCCAAGCCTCTGGTCAGATACGGTGCCGGAATGACCGGGAGCCTGTCTTCTGACGTAGCCGACGTGCTCGCGATAGTCCTGAACTCGGACAATCCGATTCATGCCGCGCTTCGAAGGCAGGTTCCGCACCTCAGGGTGCGAGCTCGCTGCACATGCGGGTGTGGTACCGCCTACTTCGAACTCGACACCAGCAAGGTGGAGCCCGCCCCCACCGGCCCCCGCACCGTCGTGGCGGCCGAAGCGTGCCTCGTCACCGAGGCCGGTGAGATCCCTGGCGAGGTCCTGGCCTTCGCGCAGGGCGGCTACCTGTCGTGGCTGGAAGTCTGTTCATGGAGCGATGACATCGAGGTGACGCTGGCCTCCGCGCGTCATTGGCTGCAGCCACGCTGAGGGGGCGGCTGGCCGGCAGCGCGATGGCGTCGCGGGTGACGTCGATGTGACAGACGGTGTCCCAGAAGGGCATCGTGGCTTCATTCCCCATCTCTTCGCGTGCCTGGACGGCGATAGGGGCGACGGCCGCCACCGAGTGCCGTCCGCTAGGACCGCGTCGCCCTCCTGCACTCGTCCCCAGAGGACTTGGCCCGCCCGACCGGTGTGCTGCGGTCGTACGGGTCGACCTCCGTGCCGGCCTCGTCCGCCCGGCGGTCCGTACCGAAGGGTGGGGTGAAGTAGCCCGTGGGGGCGCCGCAGCCACCGTTGGTCATGTCGTACTTGTACGAGACGATCGAGAACGTGCCCGGCTCGGTGATCACCTTGTCAGGGTCGTCCCAGCTCAGGACCAGCTCGCGCCGGACGATCGTGCGCACGATCTCGTCGTCGTCGCCGCCCGCGTCCGCGCGGGTGACCGGGTAGACGAAGGTGACGTCGGCGGTCACCTGGAGCGCGCCGCGCTCGCCCTCCCGGTAGGTGAGCCGGCCTCGGGTCTTCACGACGTCGCCGACCAGGTGGGTGCGGGAGGGCTGGAAGCGGCTGAAGAGGAGGAGGGGGTCGTTCTTCTCGCTCGGGGTTCGGAAAGCGGTTTTCAGAAGGTCTTGGACGTCCTTCTGGTGCGGGTTGATCAGTGCAATCGCCTTCTCGGGGCGCTCGCCCCGCAGCACCCCGCGGTCCAGGCCGGACACGACGAGGAAGTCTCGGCTGTCGGCGAGGGCCCGCTCGACCTCGGCCGCGCTCATCCAGCCGACCGCCCTGGCCTTCGGCACGGTGATTCCCGCCGCTCCGCTCGCCCAGCTCGCCGCCGGCGAGCCGCGGAACGGCTCCTCCATGGTGGGGCGTTGGGCCGCCTCCGCCGGGGGTGCCTGGGTCGGGCGGGCGGTCTCGGCCGCCGACGGCTGGGAGTCATCGCCGGCGAACAGGTCCACTATCTGCCCCGGCGCGAGCGCCACCACCAGCAGTACCAGCAAGGCCAGCAGCCCGACCACGTACCAGCCCGTGCGCCGCTTGGGCCGCGCGGGCGTGTAGCTGCGCCAGCCCTCCGGGCCGCGGTCGGGCTCCGCGCGCAGCCGCTTTGCCACGTCGCGGGCCCGCGCCGACGGCTCCTTGGGCGCGCCGGCGACACCCGCCACCGACTCGCGCAGAAACCGCTCCCACTCCTCGTCGGACCTGGACGAGCCGTCCGGCTCCGTACCCGCGCCCATCCCCAACCCCCTGGCAATCAGCAGACCGCGGCCCACTCCTCTGGGACGCGTCCGCATAATGACACAGAGCGCTGACAGCGAGGCCGGCCGGGCGGACAGGGGATCGGGACGCGGCCGATGGGCCGCGTCCCGATCAGGGGCTCCCGCAAGAGGCCGGGTCCGGGGCCTGGTGAGGTGTCAGCGGCTGAAGACGCGCTCGGCCTCGTCGCGGTGGGTGGTGTGCAGTTCCCAGTAGACGGGGGAGATCTCCTCGGGCTCGGCTGTCGGGAAGCCGGGGATGACCGACATGCCGATCGACACGTCGATGCCGACGTGGGCGGCCTGGATGCCGGTATCGGCCAGTTCCTTGTGCAGGTTGATCGCCCAGTTGCGCAGCGCCGCGGCGGCGGCGTTGACGTTGCCGACCTGCGGCACGGGGTCGATGGAGCCGGCGCCGGTGGTGTACAGCAGGGTGCCGGCGCTGGCTTCGCGCATGGCGGGCAGGACCGCCTGAGTGGCGGCGATCGCTCCGTAGAGCTGAAACTCCATCTCGTGCTGCACATGCGACGGTTCGGTCGCACTCGGAGTGGTCAGGACGGTCGAGTCGAACCCGCCGACCGGGGAGTACTCCAGGACGTCGATGCCGCCGAACCGTGTGGCGGCGTCCTTGAGTGCCTGGGTGAGCGCGCCGCGGTCGAGCACGTCTGCGGGGAACGCGGCGGCGGAGATGCCCTCGGCGGTGAGCTCGCCGACGAGGGCGTCGAGCTTGTCGGGATTGCGCGAGATCAGGGCGACGTCGAAGCCGCGGGATCCGAAGGTGCGCGCGATGGCCAGGCCCAGCTGGGGGCCGGCTCCGACGATGGCGATGCTGGTCATGGTGATCCTTTCGTAAACGGTCACGAGGGACCGTGCGCGGGGTCAGGGCGGTGAGCGGCTTCCTGCGGCGCGGTCACCGCAGGGCCGTTCGGTCATCCGGATAGGGCTATCCGATTCTTAAACGGAAAGCCCTATCCGATTACCTCCGCTCAGCGTAACACCGAAAATGGATAGGTCATTCCGGTTGGTAGGGTGGCGGGCATGACCCCTGACGCCCGGCGGCCCGATGCCCAGCCCCTGCGCAGCGATGCCGAGCGAAACCGTGGCCGGATCATCGCCACTGCGCGGGCGGTGTTCGAGCGTGACGGCCTGGGTGCGTCGATGGCCTCCGTGGCCCGGGAGGCAGGGGTCGGGATCGCCACCCTCTTCCGTCACTTCCGCGCCAAGGAAGATCTGATCGCCGCTGTCTTCGCCGACCGTATGGATGCCTACGTCGCCGCCGTCAAGGATGCTCTCAAGGCCGCCGATCCCTGGGACGGCTTCACCGGGTTCATCGAGGCCATCTGCGCCATGCAGGCCGCCGACCGCGGATTCGCCGACGTGCTGACCGCGACCTTCCCCGACTCCGAGGCCCTGCAAGAGCGCCACGCAGCGGCCTACCACGGCTTTTTGGAACTGATCGGCCGCGCCAAGGACAGCGGGCGGCTGCGGGAGGACTTCGCGAGCCAGGATCTCGTCATCCTGCTCGTCGCCAACGCCGGGGTCGTCAACTTCGCCGGCGACGCCCTCCCTGACGCCTGGCGCCGTCTCGTGGCCCTGATGATCCAGTCATTCGAGGCCCCTGCGCGGGGCCCCCTGCCGGATCCGCCGGAAGATGATGCCCTCTACGAGGCCATGCGGCGTGCCGGGCTGGCGAACGTCGCCGCGCGTGAGCGGAAGAGCAACGACTGACCGCGGCCCGCGTGCCGCGGAGGTGGTTCAGCGGGGTCGGTCGGCTGCTCGCCGCGCGATGGAGTGGGACGGGTCACCGCCGCGCAGTGGGGTGAAGCCGACATCGAGCTTCGGGTCGTACGCGTCGGGCTGGATGCCGAGCTCGTGTGTGGAGTACTCACCGAACCGGTTGAACGACTGAGGGTGGCCCTGGTTCCTCAGTTCCCCTTGGCATCTTTTCCCTGGTCACGGTCGTGTTAGCCGGACGTTAGTGGGGCGGCAGTGCTGCGGTAGTGGCCCCGGCCAGAGTTGTTGTCGTACCGAGCAGAGCACGACACCGACCTCCCAGGGGGGACCCGAAATGCGTTCCAACGCCGCTGCCCGCACTGCCCGCCGTCGTTCCTTCCGCGTCGCCGCCGCGGTTCTGACCGCAGCCGCCGCCCTGACTCTGACGGCCTGCAACAACGACACGAAGGCCGAGGGTCAGGACAAGGCCTCGGCCGGGTCCAGCGGCTCGTCGGGTTCGTCGAACGGTGCGCAGGGTTCGGACGCCAAGGCCCCCGAAGGCGGCGGCAGTGCGCACGCGGGTGCCGAGCGCTGCCGTACCGAGAACCTGGAGGCCGCGTTCGCCACGGGTGAGGACGCGCTCCCGGAGCGGAGCGGGGACGGGGGTGCGACGACCGCCACCATCGTTCTGATGAACAAGGGCACCAG